>JASEHP010000145.1 GCA_030018605.1 Thermodesulfovibrionales bacterium | reverse complement strand
GCGTTTCAGGCATCACAGAATACACAACTAAAATGTCCGTAAAAGACGGCAAGTATTACATAACTACAATCGGAGAAGACAGCAAAGAGCACACATATCCACTCAAGTATGTATTGGGAGGCGTATGGAAACAGAGGTATATAACCGAATTTCCAAACGGCGGGCTGCACGTGCTTCCTGTTCAGTGGAATATAGACACGAGGACATGGGCTGATTATCACGGACTGGCCAAGAATGCTCCAGGCGGCAAGGGTTACTGGAGCAATCCTGCAAGACCATGGCAGTTGAAGTGCGGCTCATGCCACACAACAGGATTGAAAATAAACTATGATGCTAAGGCTAATAAGTTCAACACTACATGGGTGGACAGCGGAGCTGCATGTGAGGCATGTCACGGAGCCGGAAGCGAGCATGTTATAGCTCCTATGGGAAAAAAGATAGCAACCATCATCAACCCCGCAAAGATTCCTGATGCAAGAAGAGCAGCTCAGGTATGCGGGCAGTGCCACAACAGGGGCAAATCCATTGCAAAGGCAATTAATGTCCCAGGCGGCCCTGATGTCTATGACTATCCGAATGGCGCTGCAGGGTATATTCCTGGAAAGACACTCTATAATTACTATGTAGAAAAACCCGGAGAATGGCCTGATGGAAGCCCCAAGCAGCATCATCAGCAGTACAATGACTGGAAAAAGTCTAAACACGCAGTTCATGGTGTAAACTGCTGGGACTGCCACGCTGTGCACGGAAAGGGCGCTATCAGCAAGCACTCTTTAAAAGAAGGCGGGGACAAGCTCTGTATGAGCTGTCACCAAATTTCCAACGAGCTTATGCACAGCATTCACGGCTCAAATAACTGTGTTGGATGCCATATGCCGAGGACTGCAAAGAATGCCCTTCAAACAGGAGAGGCTGCTTATGACATCGCAAATCACCGTTTCAAAGTCGTAAGCCCGGCTGAGAGCATCAAGCACGGAGGCGTGGCAAAGCAGCCTAATTCCTGCAACGGCTGCCATTATCACGAAAAGAAGGACAAGCCCGAAGACCTGTTAAAGGCCATCGAGACCATCAGGAATAAGAAGAGAGAGGCATTGGGTCTCGAAAAACAGGTCATACCTGTAAATAAAGAGGGAACTCCGAAGAAATAAACCATTTTGCAGAACGGAGACCGGCATGGAATGGGAAGAGCTTAACATTACAAGGCGTAACTTTATAAAGTTGATGGGCGCAGCTCCGGCGTCACTTGCCATTAATGTTGAGAAAAATGGCAGGAAATATGCAAAGCTTGTTGATACAACAAAATGTATAGGATGCAGGAGGTGCATGTCTGCCTGCAAGCGATGGAATAAACTTCCTCCTTATGATGTTCCGGAGACGCTGGTAAGGGACATGGACGGGACGACTTATACAGTGGTTAATTTCAAACGGAGCAGCCGTGATGCCGAGATTGGAAAGTTTATCCCGTGGTCATGTCAGCACTGCATTGAGCCTGCGTGCGCAGGCGTTTGTCCGGTAACCGCGATTACCAAGAATCCTGTTACAGGCGCCGTTGTTGTTAACGAAGATAAATGCATCGGCTGTAGGTACTGTTTTCAGGCATGTCCCTATAAGGTTCCGCGCTTTGATTTTCACAAAAGGGTAACGAGGAAATGTCATCTCTGCTATGACAGAATACCAAAACTTAAACCTGCCTGTGTTGCAGGCTGCCCTGTAGAGGCGCTGGATTATGGTTACAGGGATTTGATATTGAGGAAGGCGAGACAGAAGGCTCAACTTATAAAAGGCTATGTGCTTGGAGAACAGGATGCAGGTGGTACAGATGTTATAACAATCCTTCCTGTCCTTCCTGAAGAGATGGGGCTTATCGTCGCGCCCAAGAAAGTAGTCAACGAGGATATTGACAAGATACGGATAAGTTTTTCGGGCTTCAGCGCTGCCACGGTTCTGGCAGGGTTACTCTATCTTTACTCCCGTTTTGGAAAGGGGGAATAAACTATATGGAAGACATCGTCAGGAATAACAGGACAGCCTCTTATTACATCTGGATAAGTATCCTGCTGTCAGTAATTCTAATCGGGCTTTACAGTGTGCTGATGTCATTTGTGGAGGGAATGGAACTACTGGAGTTCAACCTTTTAATTCCATGGTCAATGCTTATATCAACATATGTCTTTTTTGTTGTATCCAGCACAGGTATCTGTATCGTTACATCACTCGCTCATGTATTCGGCATGAAAAGATACGAACTGATAGGGAAAAGAGGTGTGTTTCTTGCAGTAATCACCATTGTGTTTGGTATGATAGCTATAATGTTACATCTTGGACACCCTGAAAGGGCTATGATATACACTATACTAACACCTAATATCCACTCTGCCATGTCGCTGATGAGTTTTTTCTATTCTCTTTATATACCTTCTATAATCGTACTGTACTGGCTCCTCTCAAGGGCAGACTTTGCGAGGCTGACAAATTCTTCCGCAGGCTGGAGGCGGAGATTTTATGGATTGATGACCCTTGGCATAAAAAGCGAATCCCCGGAATCAATTAAGAGGGATGCGAACCTGGCG
This sequence comes from Thermodesulfovibrionales bacterium, assembly GCA_030018605.1. Classification (GTDB taxonomy): domain Bacteria; phylum Nitrospirota; class Thermodesulfovibrionia; order Thermodesulfovibrionales; family UBA1546; genus UBA1546. The sequence continues at coordinate 1,607 of JASEHP010000145.1, read as the reverse complement.
CGAATCACAGGGATTATTGCTGTTACTACAGGGCTTTCAGCCATGGCAGTTGAAGGGTCGCTGTTTGGACATGCAGAGGCAATGCCTTACTGGTATGGTGCCTACTATCCTGTCTATCTTCTCCTGTCTGCCACATTTTCAGGGCTTGCATGGCTTTTATTTATAACCATCATCACCTATAAAATAAAGATGGAAGAGATGTCTGAGGAACTTAAAAAACTGATGTTCGAGATGTCTAAAATACTTGCCCTGCTCTTATCCGTTGGGCTTCTTTTTATGTCATACAAAATGGGATTTGGAATTTTAGATGATATCAAGACAAAGACCATAATGATGTTTACAAAAGGTTCATTAAGTGTTTCATTCTGGGTCTTCGAGATAGCTATAGGGACACTAATACCCATTTTTATATTATCCTATTCTGCAAATAAAAAAAGTCTCAACGGCGTGCTTATGGCATCAATAATGGTTATAGCAGGGCTGTTTGTCTCAAAGTATGATTTTACTGTGGCAGGACAGGTTTATCCTGTTTTTAAAGACAAGGTGCCTTCATTATTTCCTGCGTTAATGGAGATATTCGTGGTAGCAGGGATTATATCTGCCTTCTTTCTTGCTTATACGCTGGCAGTAAGATTTTTGCCTATGCAGGAAACTGAACAGTGACACTCTTAAGTCCCCTTCGGGGCAGGCAAAGCCTGTCTCAATTTTTTATCGCTGCCCTTGCTATAATATTCCATGATCGAAACAAACATTTTAATCCCTGTCCTTGCGGCTTTTCTGACTGCGGTTTTGACCTTAATGACCGGCTTCGGGCTCGGCACTATTTTAACTCCGGTTTTTCTTATTTTTTACGACGTTAAGATTGCTATTTTAATAGTCGCAGTTGTGCACTTATCCAATAACCTTTTGAAACTCTCCATTTTCAGCAGGCACGTGAGCATAGACATCTTAAAGCGGTTCGGCGCATTAACACTGCTCGGAGCATTCATCGGAGCATTTTTTCAGGGGAAAATGGATTCATCAGTTGTAAGGGTTATATTAGGTGTTGCTTTGGTATTTCTCGGTTTGAAAGAGGCAACCGGATTCGGGGAAAAATTGAGGCTTCCGCAGAAGATAGATTTTATCGGGGGCTTTTTTTCAGGACTTCTCGGAGGGTTTGTCGGGAATCAGGGCGCAATAAGAAGCGCATACCTTCTCAATTACAATATCCCGAAAGAAACCTTTGTAGCCACAGCAGCGATAATTGCGTCTATTGTTGATGTTACGAGGATTCCGGTTTATATTTTCAGCAACAGGGATGCGCTTGCCAATAATGTAATTGTTCTGCTCATCACGACTGCCGCGGCTTTTGCAGGGACATTTGCGGGAAAGGGCTTCTTAGAGAAAATATCACTCAAGACCTTCAAGCTCTATGTAGCCACAACCATAGTGATAATCGGGGCGCTTCTGACATTCAGGATTATCTGAAACAGAAACCAAATTCTTCAACAGACTTAACAAGCGGGTTTAGGCATAATTACAAAAAACGGTGTCCAGAAATAGCAAATTATTTTTTGGTAATTATAAACGATTTGGCACCGTATTACATAGATTTTGAACCAATATAG
>JASEHP010000144.1 GCA_030018605.1 Thermodesulfovibrionales bacterium | reverse complement strand
ACACCACTTGAAGTCGCTTCTTCTTGTGTTGCACTTCGAGGTTGAATGTGGGTATTTTAATTTTGCGCTTTTTACGCGGATTGGTCTTCTTGCTCTGTTATGGAGATTATTTTTTCCCCCGGTATCATTATCCATCCTGACTCGGCCTCAAGGTAGACCTCTGTTTCCCCGATTTCAATAAGCCTGCCTTTATAGGTGGTTTCCAGTGCTAAAACCTCCACTTCTTTACCGACAAGATTCTGCATACAACCTCCATCACGTTTTCACTTTCTTATATATTCTAACCGGCGTTCCTATAAATGAAAATTTTTCCCTGAGACGTTTTTCAATATATCTCACGTATGAGTCTTTTATACCTGCCGGATAATTTGCAAAGATTACAAATGCCGGAGGTTCAACTCCTATCTGGGTCATATAAGAGATCTTTATCTGTCGTCCCCTATACAGATGGAGAGGTATGCTTGATGTGGTATCTTTTATGAACCGGTTTATCTCCGGCGTCGGTATCCTCTTTTTTCTTTCAGCAATTATCCCGTCAATTACAGGAAATATTTTTGTTATCCTCTTCTTTTCCATTCCCGACACTGAAATAACCGGCGCGTGATTCAGGAACCACATTTTTCTCCGGATTTCCGTGAGAAATCTTTTATAAGCGGCATCCGGTTCTGCTACGATGTCCCATTTGTTAAGGAGAAATACGGCGCCCTTTGCGTATTGTTCAACAATGCCTGCGATTTTCTGATCCTGTTCCGTTATCCCTGCTGAAGCGTCAAGGACTATCAGTGCCACGTCGCATCTCTCTATGCTCCGTATTGCCCTCACTGCTGAAAACCTTTCAACGGAAAATCCGAGCTTGCCTTTTTTTCTTATGCCGGCTGTATCAATTATCAGATATTTATTTTTATAGTATGAACAGACAGAGTCAACCGCATCACGTGTAGTTCCTGGCAGAGGACTTACTATCATCCTCTTTTTGCCAAGGAGCGCATTTACAAGCGTTGACTTGCCCACATTAGGCCTGCCGACAACGGCAATTCTGGGATATGCTGATTCCTCTGCGCTTAATTTAGGCAGAAGCGAGGCAATCCTGTCCATGAGTTCTCCGAATTCATAGCCTGTGACTGCTGACACAGGAAGGAGTTCATCAGCGCCTAATGCATAGAAATCATAGAGCCTGTCTTCTTTTGATGGAGTGTCAATCTTATTTACGACCCATAAAATCTTTTTGCCTGAAGTCCGTAATGTTTTTGATAGTTCAATGTCAGCAGGAGTAAGCCCTTCTTTACCGTCAAGAAGATGAATTATGACATCTGCCTCTTCAATCGCAAACGCTGCCTGCTCCTTCATCTGCTTTGAGATGTCCCCTGAAGGCTCAGTGTAGAATCCTCCTGTATCAACTGCGATAAATGCCTTGTCTTCCCATACAGCCTCCATATAGTTCCTGTCTCTGGTAACATCAGGAACATTTTCGACAATAGCTGCAGCAGACCCGACCATCCTGTTAAAGAGGGTAGATTTGCCTACATTTGTCCTTCCAACAATTACAACATAAGGTCTTGCCATAGAATTTACCGATTATTAAATTTTACACCAAATGCAGCACAGTCAGATTTTCAGCTATGAAACTTCAAAGATAAATTCAAGTTCAACAGGCGAATTAAGAGGAAGGACGTTTACGCCTACCGCAGCCCTTGCGTGCTTTCCCACTTCACCGAATATCTCAAACATGAAATCAGAAGCAGCGTTCAGGACATCAGGCTGTCCAATAAAATCAGAAGCGGATGCAATATAGCCTGTTATCTTTATGCATTTTCTGACCCTGTTTAAGCTCCCAAGATGGGATTTAAGAATGGATAGAGCATTTATGGCGGATTGTTTTGCGTCCTCTCTTGCTTCGTCAATGGTCACCTTCTCTCCGACCCTGCCTTCTCTCGTAAGTTTTCCTTCCACTAAAGGCAGCATCCCGCTTAAGAAAATAAGGTTGCCGGTCCTGACAAGAGGGATGTAAGAGCCAAGGGGCTTTGGCGCTGCCGGCAGTTCGATGCCGAGTTGTTTCAGCCGTTCTTCAGGCATTATCATAATCCAAGCTCCTCAGGAGTCCCGATTCTGCCCAGAACTGCTGATGCTGCGGCAACAGCAGGGTTGGAGAGATACACTTCGCTTTCTGGATGTCCCATCCTGCCAACAAAGTTTCTGTTTGTTGTTGCCAATGCCCTTTCGCCTTTGGCAAGAATTCCCATGTGCCCGCCAAGGCATGGCCCGCATGTAGGTGTTGAGACAACAGCCTCGGCATCAATGAATATATCAAGCAGTTTTTCTTTCATCGCCTGCTTGTAAATCTGCTGTGTTGCGGGAATAACTATCAGCCTTACATTGGGATTTACCTTTCTGCCTTTAATAACCTCAGCAGCCTCTCTTAAATCTTCAAGCCTTCCATTCGTGCACGAGCCTATGACAACCTGATCTATAGTCACCTCAAAAAGTTCTGTGGCAGGCATTGTGTTTGACGGAAGGTGAGGGCAGGATACTGTCAATGGTATTTTGGAACAGTCGTATTCCCTGATTTCAACATATTTTGAGTTTTTGTCGGACTTGTAAAACTTGAATTCCCTCTTGGCCCTTCCTTTTACATATTTTCTTGTAATCTTATCAGGCACGATGATACCGCTTTTTCCTCCGGCCTCAATAGCCATGTTGCACATCGTCAGCCTTCCGTACATCGGAAGATTTGAAATTGCTTCCCCTTCAAATTCCATTGCCCTGTATAATGCGCCGTCAACTCCGATATCGCCGATTGTATGGAGTATTAAATCCTTGCCTCCAACCCATTTATTGAGTTTCCCATAGTATATGAATTTCATTGACTCGGGAACCTTGAACCAGCACTCGCCTGTCGCCATCGCGGACGCGACATCTGTTGAACCCACTCCGGTTGAAAATGCGCCTAATGCTCCGTATGTGCATGTATGGCTGTCAGCGCCGATAACAAGGTCTCCGGGAACGACAAGCCCCTGCTCCGGCAGAAGCGCATGTTCAACGCCCATTCTTCCGACTTCAAAGTAAAGGCCTAAGTGATATTCCCTTGAAAAATCTTTAAGCATCCTGCACTGCTCCGCTGCCTTTATGTCTTTCTGAGGCGCAAAATGATCCGGGATGAATGCCACGCGATTTTTGTCAAAGACGTCCTTCGCGCCTATTTTTTTAAATTCCTGTATTGCTATCGGCGCAGTAATGTCATTCGCAAGGATTAAATCCACCTTTGCGTTGATGAGATCTCCCGGCTCAACCTTCTTTTTTCCTGCGTGCGCTGCAAATATTTTTTCAGTGATAGTCATTGGTTCTCCATTTTAGGTTAAAATCTTTTTCCTTGCTTTATCCATTGCCCTTATAATTTTTTCGGTTATGACTATAGAATCTTTTGCATCAGCCTTATTAACTGTTTCAAAGTCCCCATAGTCAACGTCTGTTCTTCTTGAAAGCAGAACTTTGAATTTTTTGACGATATCAACCGGCAGAATTCCGGGCTTGATAAACCTCAGGCTCAACATCGTAACAATCCCTTCGTGCGTTTCCGGATTCGCTCCTGCGAGAATCAGTATTGCCCGCACAGCGCTAAGGGCTGCGTAATAGCTTCTATTTATGGCTGTCTTATACCGTGTTTCTTTGAAGTTTGCCTTAGCGTCTTTAAGAAACTCGTATGCCCTTGCCATCCTGATATTGCTCAGTGACTTTTTATCTTTTGATTCAAGGGTCATAATTTAACTCCTTCTTTCATAATATTTTCATAAAAAGGCGTGTGAAACTTTTTTTCCATCTCAAATGAGTGGATATCTTTAATTACGGGCGTAAACGACAATCCGCTCTTTGTCTCTGCATCTACAAAGATGTTGATAATCCCGGATTCTATTTCAGGGTTTTTGTCTTTCACAAGCACAAGCACATCAAAATCAGACCACTCGTTATTATCTCCCCTTACCCTTGAGCCGAATGCATGAACAGAGATAATCCTATCGGCAAATCTCTCCTTAAGCTTCCCTGTAATCCGTTTTAATATTTCCTTTTCATGCATATACATCTCAAAATCCTCTGATAGTATATTTTAGCGATATTATACATGACAAAATACTTTAAATGCGATAAGGCGCATTAAATGGTAGTGTCAATCATTTTGTGTAAATTCCTTTAAGAGCTTCTTTC
>JASEHP010000143.1 GCA_030018605.1 Thermodesulfovibrionales bacterium | reverse complement strand
CTGGCATAATGATCCATTACTCCTTAACGTCGCATATGTATCGTAACTTTTTCACAGGGGATTGTTACAGGAATATTAAAGGAAGGTTAAGTTCTGATTAACAGATAGGACAGAAAATTCTTGCCTTTGTGCCTTTGCTTTGAGCGCTTTCTATTTTCATTTCCCAGCCGTGCGCATTGACAAGATGCTTTACTATCGCAAGTCCCAATCCGGTTCCGCCGAGTTCCCTTGAGCTGGAACTGTCAACCCTGTAAAATCTTTCGCCAAGACGGGGGAGATGCTTCTGTGGAATTCCTATGCCAGTATCCTCTACGCTGATTTCTAAGAAATCAGCGGGTTCCAAACTCCTAACTTTTACGGTCACTCCTCCCGTTTCAGTAAACTTTATGCCGTTATCCACGAGATTAAGAACTATCTGGGTCAGACGATTTCTGTCCGCCTTTATCTCGCAAAGATTTTCAGGTATCTCTCTTCTCAGATAAATGCCCTTTATATCGGCTTTATTCCGCAATGTAGTAAGGACTGTATCAACAACATCGTCAAGCCTGACTGCTGTTTTTTCTATCTTTATATCGCCGAGTTCTATCCTTGAAAGTGTAAGCAGGTCTTCAACGAGCGAATTCAGGCGTTCGCTGTGGTTTTTTATTGTCTGCAAGAATTTCATGGCATTCTCCCTGTCATCAATTGCGCCGCCAAGCAATGTCTCGGCAAATCCCTTTATTGCTGTAATAGGAGTTTTTATTTCATGGGATACGTTTGCCACAAAATCCTTTCTCATATCCTCAAGCTGCTTCAGCCTTGTGATGTCATGAAACGACAGCATGACGCCCGACACATTCTCGCTGCTTGGTGGATAATAAAACGGAACTGCTGTTGCCATAAGATAAAGTTCTTTTAGATGCGCAAGCTCAATCTCCTGCACAACAGATTCTTCCTTATCCGTAATCTTTCTCATAATATCGGTTAAACCGACATTCCTTATTACCTCCAGCAGATGCCTGCCCTCTATATCACGCTCAATCCCGAAAACTTTTTTTGCGTTGGGATTGCAGGTCAATACCCTGCCCTTGGTGTCCAAAAGCATGAAGCCGTCATGCATATTTTTTAAAAGCTCTTCCATCCTATGCCTGTCCTCATTGCTCCGCTCAAGCCGGGCCTTGAACTCATGCGCCATGGTATTTATATTCTTTGCGAGTTCTCCTATTTCTCCTTTTTCCTCAAGAAACAATCTTGTTTTGAAGTTGCCGGACGTAACCTCTCTTGAAAAAGCCGCTATCTCTTCAATTGATTTCGTTACCCTCCGCGCCTGCAAAATGCCTGTCAGAATAGCCGCAAGCAGCGTAATAACAGATGCTATGGCTATTCGCATCCGCAGGGAAGCGATCGCCTTTTCCATATCGTGCAGCGGCACGGCAAGCCTTAAAAAGCCTTTATGATTTTTCCCATTCAATAAAACGGCATAATAGAAGAAATCCTTCTGCACCGTTGTGCTGAATCGTATGGAACTGCCTGTAGCATTAAGCGATGCCTCTTTAATTTCAGGCCTTTCAAGGTGGTTTTCCATCTTTTCGGAAGATTCATCGGAATCGCCGGCCACTCTGCCGTCGCTTGCAATAATCGTTACCCTTGCGCCTGTCTTCCCCTTATAACGCCTGCTGAAATCATCCAGATTATCCCTGAAATACCTCGGTATCTGCTCGGAAATTAAAGCTGCCTGAATCCCAATGCTTTCTTTCAGCTTTGAAATATGATTATCCTTTATGACCTGTGAGAGATATATTTCAAGAGGGATAAACAGCAGGGGGACTATAATGATGTATGAAAAAAGGATTCTTCTGAACAGGACGTGCTTCATTTCTTGCCGTCAAAAAAATAACCGGCGCCGCGCATGGTTTTGATATACCGGGGGCTGGAGGGATATTCCTCAATCTGCGCGCGCAGCCTTCTTATGTGCACATCAACTGTCCTCGGTTCGACAAACGCCTCATCGCTCCATATCGCATTGAGAAGCTGTTCGCGGTTAAAAACCCTGCCCTTTTTTTCAACGAGATAAAGAAGCAGCCTGAATTCCGTAGCGCTCAGTTTAAGCGGGATGCCTTTGCGGGTTACGGCATACGCATCTTTGTCTATGTCAAGGTCTCCTTCTTTTATTATGCGTCCTGATGCAGGCCTTTCTTTTGCCCGTCTGAGAACAGCGTTAATCCTTGCTACAAGCTCTCTGGGGCTGAAGGGTTTTGTAATATAGTCGTCTGCGCCCATCTCAAGCCCGAGAACCTTGTCAACTTCTTCTCCTTTAGCTGTAAGCATAATAACAGGGATGGAAGCTGTTTGGGCGTCGTTCCTTATTATCCTGCAGAGTTCAATGCCCTGAAGGACGGGGAGCATGAGGTCAAGGATCACAAGGTCATAATTGCTTTTCTTTATCTTTGCGAGGGCTGTTTCTCCGTCCGGAGCCGAATCTGTGGCAAAACCTTCTTTTTTGAGATTATACGCTATAAGCCCGTTGATGTCCTTTTCGTCATCAACGATTAAAACTTTCTTTGCCATACTGATGAAATGCTATACTTTTGTTGCCTGAAAATCAACTCTCAGGGTTTTATTTTTCTAAAGCTGTCCAGCGAGACTATCTTGCCTTTAGTCACAGCATCTTTTTTGCCGTTCTGGATTTTTTGAGATTCTGGCAGAGAATCTTTAGTTTCCAACATATCCCATCTGTCAAATTTTATCTTCGCATCAGGAGAGTACACAGAGATTATATCATCGGAGTGCAGAAAGCAGTTTTCAATTTTATTGTTAGCGCCGAATCCGAGCGTTGTTACGATACTTCCATCTTCAGTCCACTGGAGGGTTTTATAGTTTTTGCTGTTAAATGCCAGCACAAGCCCGTTTTCTTTCTCTTGGTCAGTAAAACCCCTATTGCCTATCAGAGTGCGTTCAGACTGCTTAATTACGACAAAAACCCTGCCGTAGTCATTCATCATGTCATAAAATAAATTCTGGAGATACTTGACTTGTTTTTTCATAAATTAAAGTGCCCCCTGCAGGAATCGAACCTGCGACACCAGGTTTAGGAAACCTGTGCTCTATCCTACTGAGCTAAGGGGGCTATCAACAAAAGTTCAAAATTAAAAATGAAGAGCTTTAAATTATCTGACAAAGAAACTATAGTTGTTATGATACCATTTCATAAAACAGGCAGTCCAGTTGCGCGTGAATCTTTATACGGCAGCTTGCCTCTTTATCGCCCATTTAATAATCTCTTCAACCATCGCCTCAATCGTTGCGGTCTCAGACATAATCTCAACTTTGAGCCCTGCCTTTTCAACAGCCCTTGCAGTTACAGGCCCTATAACAGCAATCGCAACATCCTTGAGAAGCTCATCCGCATCTGCTCCCATAATCTCTATGAAGTTATCGAATGTTGACGCGCTTGTGAATGTCGCAACTGATATGCGTCCTTCTTTTAAGAACCGCTTTAACCGTTTGCCGTGCATATCAGGCTTGACTGCGCGGTAAGTTACGGGGACATCAATCTCTCCGCCTGATTCTCTCACCTTCTCAGGAAAAATCTCTCTTGCCTTCTCAGCCCTCGGCAGTAGAAATTTCATGCCCTTTAATTGTTCGGTGTTCGGTGCTTGGTGTTTGGTGTTCGGTGTTTGGTGTTCAGCCAGCTGCTCACCGCTTACCGCTGACCGCTTTATGAACGCCTCTATCAGTCCTTCTGCATTAAATTCTTCAGGCACTAAGTTAACCTTTATCCCGTATCTTTTTATCTCTGCTGCTGTCTTTGTTCCAATCGCGCATATCTTTATGCCTTTCAAATCCCTGACGTCTTTATCTCTTTCCAGCAGCCTTCTAAAAAAATACTTCACGCCGTTGCCGCTTGTAAAAATTATCCAGTCATACGCCTCAACCTTATTTATCGCGCTGTCAAGCTCCCTATAATTTTCAGGAGGGGCTATCTCTATGGTCGGAAACTCTATTATCTCCGCTCCCAAATCTTCAAGAGGTTCAAATCCTCCAGCATGCTCTCTTGTCACAAGCACCCTGTGCCAGAACATCGGTTTTTTCTCATACCACATGAGTCTCTTTCTTAATTTCACCACTTCGCCGACAATCATCACAGCAGGAGGTTTTATATCCTTTTCTTTCATAATGCCGGCAATGTCTCTCAGGGTGCCAGTTATGGTCTTCTGGTCAGGCCGTGTGCCCCACCTTATCACTGCA
>JASEHP010000142.1 GCA_030018605.1 Thermodesulfovibrionales bacterium | reverse complement strand
ACACCACTTGAAGTCGCTTCTTCTTGTGTTGCACTTCGAGGTTGAATGTGGGTTTGCCTTAATTTAAATCCCCTTTTAAATAAAGTGTCTCGGCAATAGTATCATAATTTTAAAGGAGAAAAATTTATGAATGCTTTGACAAAAAATGAAAAGCTGAACAACTGGATTAAAGAAGTTGCAGCGATGTGCCAGCCTGATGATATTTATTTATGCAGCGGGACTAAGGAAGAGTATAACCTCATGATGTCAAAGCTGATTGCAAGCGGCAGCGCCATTCAACTTAAGAAACGTCCCAACAGCTATCTTTTCCGCTCTGACCCCAGCGATGTTGCCCGTGTTGAGGACCGAACTTTTATCAGTACATCCTCAAAAGATGAAGCAGGGCCTACAAATAACTGGTTAGCTCCCTCTGAGATGAAAGAGATAATGAGAAATCTTTACAGAGGCTGTATGAAGGGACGCACAATGTACGTGATTCCCTTTTCAATGGGGCCCATAGGCTCGCCAATATCAAAGATAGGGATAGAGATTACTGACAGCCCTTATGTTGTTATAAACATGCATATCATGGCGCGTGTAAGTCTAAAAGTTATGGAGCTTCTTAATGCAGGTGAGGATTTTATTCCCTGTCTCCACTCAATAGGCGCGCCTTTGGAGAAAGAACAGAAAGATGTTCAGTGGCCCTGCGCTCCAATTGAGAAAAAATACATAAGTCATTTTCCTGAGGAAAATCTGATATGGTCATTTGGTTCAGGTTACGGCGGCAATGCCCTGCTCGGGAAAAAATGCCTCGCTCTGAGAATTGCCTCTGCTGTTGCAAAAATGGAAGGCTGGATGGCAGAGCACATGCTGATACTGAGGCTTACCAGTCCTGAGGGAAAGCAGTACCACATCGCAGCAGCGTTCCCGTCTGCCTGCGGCAAGACCAACCTTGCCATGATGCAGCCTTCAATCAAGGGTTGGAAATGCGAATGCATCGGCGACGACATTGCATGGATGAAGATAGGCGCTGACGGACGGCTTTATGCCATTAACCCTGAGAGCGGTTTCTTCGGCGTGGCTCCCGGCACTTCGTATGACACCAACCCGATGGCAATGGACACCCTTAAGGAGAACGTAATTTTCACTAACTGCGCTCTTACTGATGACGGTGATGTGTGGTGGGAAGGTATTAATGATGCCGTGCCCTCACATCTCATTGACTGGAAGGGCCATGACTGGACGCCTGAAAGCAAAGGGGATGCCGCGCATCCCAATGCGCGCTTCACAGCTCCGGCAGCGCAGTGCCCTGTTATTTGCAAAGACTGGGAAAAGCCAGAAGGAGTGCCGATTGATATTTTCATATTCGGCGGCAGGAGGAGCAGCGTTGTCCCCTTGGTGTACGAAGCTTTTTCATGGGACCATGGAGTATTCCTCGGCGCAACAGCAGCATCCGAAACCACATTTGCAAATATAGGCGATGTGGGCAGCCTGAGGAGAGACCCCTTTGCCATGAAGCCATTCTGCGGCTATAACATGGGAGATTATTTTCAGCACTGGTTTAACATGGGCGACAGGCTCGGTTCAAAAGCGCCAAAGATCTTCTATATCAACTGGTTCAGAAAAAATCATGACGGAAAATTTTTATGGCCCGGCTTCAGTGACAACAGCCGCGTGCTTAAGTGGATATGCAAGCGCATTGACGGAAAAGTTGACGCGAAAAAATCTGCGATAGGGTTACTGCCTCTCGATAAAGACCTTGACCTTAGCGGAATAGAGTTGTCTCCTGAAAACATGGAAGAACTGATGAAGGTTGATATTGATGAGTGGAAGGCTGAGATACCTGATATTGAGAAACATTTTGCAATATTCGGAAACCGTCTTCCTGAAAGACTTAAAAACCAGTTGAAGGAACTTGCAGAGCGCCTTGGATAATATTGCTTTGCCTGCATTGAATAGGATTTGATTCAATTGGAAAAGACACTCTCAAAAAAATCTCTCGTCAATGTATTGGGGGTTGTGTATGTCCATACAAAAACCAGTGACGGCGGAGACCTTTATCTCACGCGTTTTGCCGAACCCTATGAAGAACATCTTGATATCGCAAACTGGTACGAAAAGAACTGGTTTGACGAGCACAAGATAAGGCTTAAAGGCACAAGCTCTGTCTACAGGCTTCCCACAAAAGAGGTTAAGGGTAAAAGCCTTAACCTCGTAGTCAAAAACTGCCGTGTCGGAGAGGATGTGCCTCTGGATACTCACACCCTTGAAGAATTCTGCGATGCCGAATTCAACAGCCCGTGGGAAGAATTCTCTCTGGTCGCGGAGATGCGCGAAAACACCTATGGTCCGAAAGAAATGAGTGTTAACACGCAGCAGCCTATGGCTATCTATGTTCCGCCTGAAAAGATGCAGTTGTGGCAGAGCGGAAGGTCGCGCGAGAAAATCAACCGGATAAGAGCAAAACATCCGGGCATTGATCTGGATATATTAAAACAATACAAGCTCATCTACAAATGGATTAAAGGTAAAAACCTCATCGAAATCTTCGAACTTATCAATGTAGACAGCGCTGAACTTGTAAGCCATCTGAAAAAGATCAATTACAAGAGTATAGGCGACCTAAACAAAAAAGGATACCTCGTTGCCGACATGAAACCCGAGCATATTATTATAAGTGAAGATGACACCGAGCGCATCAAAGAGATCGGCAGCGCTCAGGATATAGACGCTCCGAAAAAACAGATTGAACTGTTATATCAGCTTCTGAACGACGGCAGATACTCCATAGTTGATTATGAGCTTCTCTCGCGGACACAAGAACATGAAGATGCGGTTAAATCATTACGGAGGCATTCGTATCTGGACGACCAACTGAACAGATTTACGCCGACTCCTCTGCCGGCTCATCTTTCATACATGGAGATATTCGGCGTGCCTTACATTTACGGCCACTCGGAGAGTACGGGCGGCAGATTATGGGTTGTAGGAAAGAATGCGCATCTGTTCGATTATTTTCTACCTGAAAGGTGGAGGAAAACTCCTTCCATCAGATTGTCATTCTCCAAAGAAGTGTTCTATACGATAACAAAAGATAACATTCACCTTGTCTGGAAAACTTCGCGCGTAGGTGAAATGCACAGCATGGAAGAAAATGGCAGCTATAATCCTAAAATCCGTCAGTTCGGGATAAACAGCCCGTTTGAAGAATTTGCGATCGCCCATGAACTGAACCAGCTTGGAATCTCCTCGGTCTATATAAGGGCTATATACATGACCGGCAGTGCAAAGATAGAACCGTCAACTGATATGAGAAAATACGAGTCTCACAAAGGCATACTTGACCCTGAAGGCAATCCCATTCTTCAGGAGAATCATAACTACATAACAATCAGGGGTTATTACAACGGGCCTGACCAGTGGGTTGCAGAGCACAGCGATGTTTTGTACACTCCGATAGATCTTTACAAGGCGGCTTATAGAGGAATCATTGATGAGCCAGAATGTCAGAAACTTTTAGATGTGGTGAAAGAAAGGTTGAGGAATGCAGGCTATGACGGCTTATTGCTGAAAACCAACGACCTCTTGCTGGCAATAGACGATAAGGGGGATATTATGAAAAACAGTTCCGGAAAACCGGAAGTTATTATCTGCAATTTTGAACTCATATGGAAAGTTTACTCTTAAAGTGCTTCTATCTTAATTATAGGTCATTCTGGCTTGTCCAGAATCTTTCTTTCAGAGGGATTCCGAACAAGTCGGAATGACCCTTGAAGTCTATCACTATTGATTTTTCCTTGACTCTCTCGATGCTTTCTCCTAAAATCAAATAGAAAATAAGTCGTTGCGACTCGAAACCGAGAGGAGGGTTTAAGATGAAAAACTTTATTGCCGCTGCTGTTTTATTGATGTTTGCCGCAACTCCTGCATTTGCGCAGAGAAAACCATGTGAAGAACTCCTGACGGAGATTGACGCCAAGATTCAGGCAAAGGGAATAAAAAAATTCAGCCTTGAAATCGTTCCGAATGAAAAGGCCGCTGATGTTAAAGACGGTAAAGTAGTCGGGACCTGCGACGGCGGGACCAAGAAGATAGTTTATAAGCTGGGGAAGTGATCGTATCTTGACGCCTCCCTTTCGATTTTGCCTAAAATTCAGTAGAAATAGTACGTAAATTTAAAAATGATGTAGGGTCTATGTCTGCTGGAGAAACTTGAGATGCGAAGAGAACACTGTAGGGTTTGACAAAATTAGGAACAACTGGCAAGTTAGTCCTCCGGAAGGAGGAAGGAGATGGCAAGGAAGAA
>JASEHP010000141.1 GCA_030018605.1 Thermodesulfovibrionales bacterium | reverse complement strand
AACAATGGGGAAAGAAGCTCTTAAAGGAATTTACACAAAATGATTGACACTACCTCTACACCCTTTAAATTGACTAAGTTTCCATATTATTTTATATTAAATGAATCACGTTATTTCCCTAAGGAGGCTATTTTGCTTAAAGCAGTAGAAGATCTCAGCACAACAAAGAAACGCCTGAAGATAGAAATACCGTCTGAGGCTATTGAAACAAAGATTAAAAACTCGCTTGAAAAAGCCCGCCAGAAAGCAAAGACACCCGGGTTCAGGCCCGGAAAAACACCTATGAACATTATTGAAAAACACTATGGAAAGAGCGCTGAGGCAGAGGCTTTGGATGAAGTCATCCCTGAGTTTTATGACAGGGCATTAAAAGAAGCTGCTATCGTGCCTGTTGCAAGGCCTGAGATTGAGGGAGGAGTGAACTTCGAGCGCAATAATCCGCTTTCGCTGTCTTTCACCCTTGAGATACGTCCGAAGATTGAAAACCTGAAATACGAAGGCATCAAAACAAAAGATATTCCGGTGATTGTCTCTGATGAAGAGGTTGAGAACTCATTAAAAAGACTTCAGGAAGGCAAGGCCACCTATGAGATTGCAGACAAAGCGATAGAGGCAGGAGATTTACTGACCATTGACTATGAAATGACATACGACGACCAGACAACCACTGCAAAAGATCAGGTTTTTATGGTAGGTTTCACAGGCCTGCCAAAGGAAATCTCGGAGAGCCTCACAGGCAAAAAGGCAGGCGACACCGCTGAAGTTGAGGCGCAATTCCCTCATGATTTCCACGCAAAGGCTATCGCGGGAAAAAAGGTTCTGATAAAAAATATCGTTAAGGCCGTAAAGAAAAAAATCCTTCCTGCCATAGACGACGAGCTTGCAAAAGACCTTGGGTTTGAAAACCTCGATGCTCTTAAGGCAGGCGCAAAGGAAGAGATTGAAAAGGCAAAAAAAGAACAGGCACAAAAGATACAGAAGGATGAGATACTTGAATCCCTGACGGGTTCGCATAATTTTGACATCCCCGAATCAATGCTTGAAAGGGAGCTGACAGCAATGGTTCACGAGGCAAAGACATTAAAAAAATCCGACAAGGATGAAGCTGCCCTCCGTGACGAATTAAAGCCCGCTGCAATAAAAAACGTAAGGGCGATGATTCTTCTCTCTGTTATCGGAGAAAAGGAAGGAGTAAATGTAAATGTAACAGACGAGGAGCTTAAAGAAAAAATCCTTGAAATTTCGCAGCAGCTTTCCATGACGCCTGAGTCACTTATAAAGATATATGCACAGAGAGACGGCTCGCTGGAAGGGCTCAGAAATAACCTATATGAACAAAAAGTCTTAGACCTCCTGCTTTCCAAGGCAGTTGTAGAGAAAGGAGAATAATGTGAGCATAATCCCATTTGTAATTGAGCAGACAGGAAGAACAGAGCGGGCTTACGATATCTACTCAAGGCTTCTTAAGGACAGGATAATCTTCCTTGGAACGGCAATTGATGACAGCGTTGCAAATGCAGTGATAGCGCAGCTTCTCTTTCTTCAGTCTGATGACCCGGATAAAGATATTCACATCTATGTTAATTCTCCCGGCGGCATTGTATCCTCAGGCCTTGCAATCTACGATACAATGCAGTATGTGAAACCTGATATTGCAACCTACTGCATCGGACAGGCGGCAAGCATGGGCGCGCTTCTGCTTACGGCAGGCGCCAAAGGCAAGAGGTTTGCGCTTCCTCATTCAAGGATTATGCTTCATCAGCCCATGGGAGGATTTCACGGACAGGCAACAGACGTGGAAATACATGCAAGGGAAATCTTAAAGATGAAAGACACCCTTAACAGGATACTCACCGCTCATACAGGACAGCCTCTGGAAAAAATACAGACCGACACGGACAGGGATTTCTTCATGTCAGGAGCCGAGGCAAAAGAATACGGACTTGTTGATGAGGTTATACATACTATTTGATTAGTGTCTGTGTCAGTGACAAATTTTACTGACACTAACCACTGACACTGAATACTGATTTACTGACACAAATCACTTACACTGTAGACGGAGGTTTGATGCCCAAGAAAGATGAAAACATGCTGAAATGTTCGTTCTGCGGCAAGGGACAGGCTGAGGTAAAAAAACTTATTGCCGGCCCTGCTGTTTATATATGCAATGAATGCGTGGAGCTCTGCAATGAGATAATGGCTGATGAGCTTTTCCCCTCGGCGGATACAACGGCGCTTGCCAAATTGCCCACGCCAAAAGAGATATATCAGTTCCTTGAAGACTACGTTATCGGACAGGAAAGGGCAAAAAAGATACTTTCAGTTGCAGTGCACAATCACTATAAGCGGATTTATCCTGTCAAGGCCGGGGCAAAAGCAGATGTTGAACTGCAAAAAAGCAACATACTTTTGATAGGCCCCACAGGCACAGGAAAGACGCTTTTTGCACAGACACTCGCAAGGCTTCTTGACGTGCCGTTCACAATGGCAGATGCAACAACGCTCACAGAGGCAGGATATGTAGGAGAGGATGTTGAAACTATAATATTAAAACTCCTTCAAGCGGCAAACTATGACGTTGAAAGGGCGCAGAGGGGAATTGTTTACATAGATGAGATTGACAAGATAAGCAGAAAATCGGAAAACCCTTCAATAACGCGCGATGTCTCAGGCGAAGGGGTGCAGCAGGCCCTGCTTAAAATAATAGAGGGCACAATTGCAAACATACCTCCGCAGGGCGGCAGGAAACACCCCCAGCAGGAATTCATACAAGTGAATACTTCAAACATACTCTTTATCTGCGGCGGAGCATTTATCGGCCTGGAGGATGTGATCAAACAGCGGACCGGCAAAAAGACCGTAGGCTTTGGAGCTAAGGTTCTAAAGGCTTCGGAAAGAAAGATCAGCGATATCCTAAGCCTTGCAGAGCCTGAAGACCTGATAAAATACGGCATGATACCTGAATTTGTCGGAAGGCTTCCTGTTGTTGCAATGCTTGATGAACTTGATGAGGCAGCGCTTGCAAAGATACTCACAGAGCCCAAAAACGCCCTGATAAAACAGTATCAGAAACTGCTTTCTTTTGATAATGTGCGGCTGCGGTTCACCGACACCGCCTTATCGGCAATAGCAAAAAAGGCGACAGAGAGAAAAACAGGAGCGCGCGGCTTAAGGGCGATCCTTGAAGAGATAATGCTTGACGTAATGTATGAGATACCGTCGCAAAAAAGCGTAACAGAATGCCTTATAAATGAAGACACGATAACCAAAAAGGGAAAACCCATCCTCGTATACGAAAAGCAGACAGAATCAGCGTAAGCTGGAAAACAAAATCGGAAACGGTTTTCTTTGAGTAAGACTGCTGTGCTGTTTTATCTCCCGAATATCTCCTTTAGAAAACTTTTGAGCTTGTCCCACGATGCCATGTCAGCATGTTTGTTGTATCCGATCTTCATATTGAATTTCTTAGCGTATTCATCCGCATCAGGGTTTGTGAAGCTGTGAAGCGCGCCGAGATATGAGATGAAAAGAAAGTCGGCACCCGCGTCCATCATCTCTTTCTTGAATGCCTCCACCTGCTGCGCCGTGATAAATTTATCATCAGCTCCGTGAAGCACAAGCACCTTTGCCTTTACAGAGCCTGGCATTGCCGGTTTTACAGCAGTGAGGTTTCCGTGGAAGCTTGCAACTCCTTTGAGATCCGTTCCCTGCCTTGCCATGTTTAGTACCATTCCTCCGCCAAAGCAATAGCCTACCGCAGCTATGCGTTCAGCGTCAGCAGCCGGCTGGTTTTTAAGAAAGCTCATTGCCGCAAGAAATCTTGCCTTTGCAACATCAAAGTTTTTTCTTAATTCATCTGCAAATGCCCTTGCCTCTTCAGGATGCGCTGCCTGCTTCCCGTCTCCGTACATATCAACAGCAAGCGCCATATATCCGAGTTCCGCAAGCATCATCGCCCTCCTGCGCGCATAATCATTAAGCCCCAAAAATTCATGAACAACGAGCACGCCGAGCCTTTTACCTTTTATGGTTTCATCATAGGCAAGGTATCCCGCCGTTATGGCTGTATGCGACATCCCTTCCTTTTACATTAGCGGCATACGCGTATCCTGAGAAGAGAAAAAGAATAACAAGCCCTGTATATACAATTGTTTTTTCCATTTGCTCCTCCTAACATTAATTGTCCGTGGTTTCTGATTTAAATGTTATCAGAAAAGAGAAAGTTTTTTAAGCTCCTGTATAAGTTCCATACAAATGCGACATGCCTCCTTTTTTGATGAGATAGTCAAC
>JASEHP010000140.1 GCA_030018605.1 Thermodesulfovibrionales bacterium | reverse complement strand
TTAAAAAATAATTTGCTATTTCTGGACACCGTTTTTTGTAATTATGCCAAAAAAATTTCTGTGTAAAGGAAGCCTCTGATGTTTAACTTAAAACTCCTTTATCCTGTTTACACTCTTGACAATAAATCACTGCTTCCTGTAGGTAGTGTGCTGTCAGAAGAGACTTTAAACATCCTTGTCTCTTCAAACAGGGACCCCCATTATCAGAAATGTTCCCTTCTGCAGTACGGCTCAATTAAAAAAGATATGCTCCAGTTTCTAATAGAACCTCCTTATAATATGATTTTTGCAGATGAAAAGAAGATTTCGGATCTCCTGAGGTTGATGGAGAACATTAAGTTTATTTCACCTCTTTTACGGTCACTGGACTATTTCAAGCAGCACGACTTTTACACTTACCGCCACCTTTTGATGGTATTTGCCTTGTCAACGCTTCTATCCATCAACCTCATATCAGACTATAGGGAGCGGCTCAGGGAGATTGCAGCCGGTCCGACTCATGACATCGGCAAGATATGTGTTCCCCTTAATATTCTTAAAAAGACCATGCCTCTTACCCAAACCGAATTAAATAAACTGAAACATCATGCAGCAACAAGCTATGTATTGCTCAGCTATTACCTCAGAGATGCAGGGCATTTTTCTGCCAGAGCGGCAAGAGACCACCATGAGAAAAAAGACGGTGCAGGTTATCCAAGAGGTATAAGGCTTGAAGACCTCATGGTTGAGATTGTTGCAGTCAGCGATGTTTACGACGCCCTCATTTCACCAAGACCCTACCGACCTGCTTCTTATGAAAACAGAACAGCATGCGAAGAGATAACCGAAATGGCAGAGAGAGGGGAAATAAACCGGAAAGTTGTTCAAGCGCTTATTGCACATATCCGCAGGTCCAGACCACAGTACGACAAATGCATTGTCTCAAAAGAGAAAGGAGGCATACCCCCTTCAATAAATTTTCACGGTGTATTTGCAGAAGAGGGAAATCCTTCCGAATGAAGAACCTCTACCCCGGAGGCCAGTGCATATGCCTGCCGCCGAGGATATGAAGGTGGATGTGAAATACGGCCTGTCCTGATTCGGGATTGCAGTTCATCACAAGCCTGAACCCGCGCTCCGCAATGCCCTTATCTTTTGTGATTTTATTCGCAACCTGAAACATATGGCCAAGAAGCCCGTTGTCCTCTCTTTTAATGTCAAGGTTTGTTGAAATATGTTTTTTCGGTATGACTAAAGTGTGCACAGGCGCCTGAGGATTAATGTCCTCAAAGGCTATGACAAATTCATCTTCATGGATTATTTTTGCGGGTACTCTCTTATTTATAATCTCGCAGAATATGCAGCCCATAAATCCTCCCGATTGTTTATGTTAATTATAACATCCGGCGCCATTCAGATTTCTGTTCCTGAGCTGTTCTTGACTCTGATAATACTTAAAGTTTAAACTATTTCTCCACTTAAACCTAAGGAGGTCTTTCATGTTAAAACGTTATCTTTTAGCGCCGGGACCCACCCCTGTGCCTTCAGAGGCCTTGCTCGCCATGGCAATGCCCATAATACATCATCGTTCGCCTGATTTTCTTCCGGTGCTTGATTCAGCAAAAAAAGGGCTTCAGTGGCTTTATCAGACAAAAAACGATGTCCTTATAATATGCTCCACAGGAACCGGCGGCATGGTCGGCTCTGTAAATAATTTCTTCAGCCCCGGAGATAAAGCCCTTGTAATCAATGCCGGGAATTTCGGAGAGAGATGGACCAAGATATGCAAGGCATATAACCTCTCTGTTGAAGAGATAAAGATTGACTGGGGATATACGGTAAAGCCCGGGGATGTGGAGAAGGCTTTGAAAAAAGACCCTTCAATTAAGGGCGTTTTTGTTCAGGCATCGGAGACATCAACCGGCGTATATCATGATATTAAGGCGCTGGCTGCAATCGTAAAAAAATACGAAAATACAATATTTGTCGTTGACGCCATCTCTGCTTTGGTTGCGCACGACCTCAAGATGGATGAATGGGGGATTGATGTTCTTATCGGAGGCTCGCAGAAGGGGCTCATGCTTCCTCCAGGATTGGCATTTGTCGGGGTAAGCGAAAAGGCTTGGAAATTTTCCGAGAAATCAACATCGCCCAAATTCTATTTCAACTTTAAGAAAGAGCGCGAAGCGCTCGTAAAGAATCAGACGAATTTTACTTCTCCTGTCACGCTTATCATAGGCTTGAATGAGTGCATCAAGATCCTTCAGAAAGAAGGGCTTGAGAACGCATTTAAGAGGCATGAGACGCTTGCCCATGCAACGAGAGAGGCAGTGAAGGCGATAGGGCTTGAGATGTTTACAAAAGAATCTCCGTCTAATTCCGTCACCGCGATAAATGCGCCAAAAGGCATTGACGGACAGGAGATTTACAAGAACCTGCGCGTAAAATACGGCATTACCGCAGCAGGCGGGCAGGGGCAGGCAAAAGGCAAGATATTCAGGATAGCGCATCTCGGTTATGCAGATATCTTTGATGTAATCACTGCAATTGCAGGGGTTGAGATGACATTAAAGGGAATGGGGTATCCCGTAAAACTCGGCGCAGGCGTTGCTGTGGCAGAAGAACTGCTCCTGAAGTAAAAAACAAGTATCAAAGTGTCAAAGATTCAAAGTATCAAAGTTTTAAAAGACTATGACACTCTGACGCTTTGATACTCTGACACTTTTTCTGCGAAAATAGCTTAATCCTGCCTTAATCCAAACACAGCCGCCAACCCAGTCGCTTACTTTCCTGTAATCTCCCTTACCTCTTCCTTTCCTTTCTTCAACTCCGCAACCTGCTCTTTGTCTTCCCGCAAAAGCAATTCCTGAAATTCTCCGACATGGGTTTTTTCTTCCCGCGCAATATCAAGAAAAACCTTTTTGATGTCAGCCCTGTCTGTCATTGCAGCAAGCTGTTCGTAAAGGCTGATAGCGTCAAGCTCTGCTATCATTCCCACGCGGAGTATTTCCTTAACCATATCGCTTTTTTTAACCTTCCCGAGATCTAACGGTATATTTGACATCATAGCTTCTACCTCCCATATTAATTTAGGTTTAATCTGCTTATATTTTACCATTATGATTCCTGAAATCCAGCAATTAAATAACGGCAGCGAAATTTAAGCCTAAAAAAAATTACATTAAATCACACATAAATGAAGATTAGATGATAAAATAGTAAATATTATTTTGAAGGGAGGGCTGCCGGACATTGAGGGGGCTTAGGAAAAGGCTGATATTCGCTCTGATATTTATAACCTGTGTTGTGCTTGCCGGTTCTGCAGGATATATGCTTATAGAGGGGTGGAGCTGCCTTGATGCTCTTTACATGACAATCATAACCATTGCAAGCGTCGGCTACAAGGAAATCCATGACCTCTCGCCAAATGGAAGAATCTTTACTATTATCCTTATAATAAGCGGTGTAGGCAGTGTGACTTACGCCCTTACTACAATCGCAAAGATTGTAGTAGAGGGTGAAATCCAAGAAATATTCGGGAGGAAGAGATTGGAAAAGAAAATCAAAGAATTGGAAAACCATTACATTGTCTGCGGCTACGGAAGAATGGGTAGGATAATCTGCAGGGAACTAAAAGAGAAGGACATAAAATTTGTTGTGATTGAAAAAGGGACTGACACATTTGAAAGCGGAGAAGAGACTCTTGTACTTAAAGGAGATGCGACAAAGGATGAAAATTTAAAAGAGGTGGGGATAGAAAAGGCAAGGGGGCTTATATCTGTTTTGCCGACTGACGCTGAAAACCTTTTTGTGGTTCTTAGCGCCAGAGAATTAAACCCCAACCTATTCATTGTGGCGCGGGCAGGGGAAGAAGGCTCAGAGCAGAAATTGCTCAGGGCAGGCGCTGACAGGGTTGTTTCGCCGTATCATATCGGAGGGCTCAGAATAGCGCATACAGTGTTAAAGCCTGCTGTTGTGGACTTTATAGAATTCGCAACAAAGAGCGGAAACATTGACCTTCAGATGGAGGAAATAACAGTCCAGCACAACTCTAAACTGGCAGGGTTGACACTTGATGAATGCGGCATCGGCAGGGATTTAGGCATCATAGTTGTAGCGATCAAAAAGGCAAGCGGAGATATGAAATTCAATCCGACTTTCAGGACAGCCATCAAAGCCGGCGATACATTGATAGCCCTTGGTGAGATACCGAAACTTAAAACACTCGAAGACATGGCAACGGTTAAGGGATAGCTCTCTTACAGTTCGCAAGATCAGAAATGTTATAAACCCGGGCATAATTACTTTTTTCGGTGTCTGTTTTGGAGTATGGAGAGGATTAATTTACG
>JASEHP010000013.1 GCA_030018605.1 Thermodesulfovibrionales bacterium | reverse complement strand
TTTTAGATGATTTAACCAGTACCTTCCCGGTTACATTTTAGATGATTTAATGCGCGGAGTTGAAGTTTTTAAGGCATTTTGCTAATCTTCTTAATAGGGTAATATGTCGAAAAAAGACATCGAGAAATTAAAAGAAAAGGTTGCAAAAGACCCCAATTCAAAGCTTTTCGTTCCGCTTGCTGAAGAATATAGAAAAACAGGGATGCTTGATGAGGCTATATCTGTCCTGATGACCGGAATCACCAGCCAGCCGGGATATACAAGCGCAAGGGTGTCGCTCGGCAAGATATATCTTGAGAAAAAAATGGCACCTGCGGCAAAGGAAGAATTCGAGAAGGTAATATCAGCGATACCTGACAATTTGTTTGCGCATAAAAAATTAGCCGAGATATACAGGGATTTGGGAGAGAAAGAAAGGGCAATAGGAGAATACAGGGTAGTGCTCAAATTGAACCCTCTTGATGATGACGCTGTCTCAAATCTTGAGACTCTTCAGAGAGGTTATATGCAAGCGGAGAGCATAATAGCCACGGAATCCGCTCCTGAAGAATTTACAGCGCAGGACAATGCCGCTTCTTATGACGCTGTTGAGCCCTCCATACAAACGGCGGGCAAAGAACCGGTAGAGGAAGAAGAGGTTGTCGCCTCAGGCGACTCGCCGAGGAGAGAAGTTCTCCACGCTGAAGAGCTTTTACCGCCTCCACATGGAGATGAGTTTGAGGAATTCAAAAGGTCTATAGCAGGGCAAGGCGAAGGCGTAGAAGGCACTCAGCCAGAAGATGTTTTTGGGGAAGAGGTTATTTCTGATGAAGATATGGAAGAGGCGGAAAAGGAAGTAATGTCCTATGCTACGGCATTCGGGGAGCAAGATATAGCACAGCCTCCTTCTTTTGAGACCTTCAAGGAAGAAACGGCACCTGCAGCAAAAAACCTGCCTGAAAAGGAAGGCGAAGGCAGATATAGCCTGAATGACGCAGATTTGTTTATATCAGAAGGTAATTACGTGAAGGCAATGAGCATTTACAGGGAGATGTTGTCTGCTCACCCACAGGACAAATATGTTATGCAGAAAGTTGAGGAATTAAGGATGCTGCTCAAGATGCTTGGGAAAGACAAGGAAGCGGTGATTGATAAACTTGAAACATTTGGTGAAAGGATTAGGGAGAAGAAAAATGAGTTTTTCAGAAGTTCTTAAGGAGACCGTCGGGAAAGTTGACGGCGCAGTTTCTGCTATGGTAATAAGCTCGGACGGCATGCCTGTAGAGGAATACGCCAGCGAGAAGCTTATTAATCTGGAAGACCTGAGCGCAGAGGCATCTGCAATGATTAAGGACATAGGCAATGCCGCCGAAACGCTCGGTCTTGGCGAGGCAAAGGAGTTTTCAATAATCTCCGATAAGTGCGGAATTATAATGAGGAAGATAAATAAGGATTATTATCTTGCGCTCATCATAAAGCCGGAGGGGAATTACGGAAAGGGCAGATTTGTCCTTAAGACCACAATCCCTAAAATAGAAAAGGAATTTTAGCCTCTTATCTGTTTTATTCTTTCCTCCATATCATCCGGCATGGGGCTGTGGAATTCAAGGTATTCGCCGGTGACAGGATGAATAAATCCGAGCGATTCAGCGTGAAGCATCTGCCGTGGGAATGTCAGTTTCCCTCTTTCTTTTGTCTCTACCTCAATCTTCTTGCCGTAAGTGCGGTCTCCAAGCACTGGATGTCCGATAGATGCAAAGTGGACGCGTATCTGGTGCGTCCTTCCTGTCCGCAGTTTCGCTTCAATCAATGATGCGCTCCGGAATCTTTCAATCACCTTCCATATTGTCAGAGCCTCTTTGCCTCTCCTTACCCTTGTTGACATCTTTTTCCTGTCAGTCTCAGAGCGTCCGATTGCAAGGCTTATTTGCCCGCTGTTGTCTTTCGGGCTTCCGTATATAAGCGCAACATATTTTCTGTTTACTGCCCGCTGTTTAAATTGCTCCGCAAGGCTGTAGTATGCGGCGCTGTCAAGAGCAATGGCCATCACTCCTGATGTGTCTTTGTCAAGCCGATGCACAACGCCCGGCCTTAGGGGTCCGCCGGGCGCTTCAAGTTTCTTGCAATGGTAGAGGAGGGTATTCATCAATGTTCCTCTGTTATGCCCTGCAGCAGGATAAACCACCATGCCTGATGGTTTGTTTACCACAACAAGGTGTTCATCCATGTAGAGTATTTCAACAGGGATTGCTTCCGCAATGAGATGTTCCCGCTTTTCATCTTCGGCAATTAATACGATAACGTCACCTGTTTTTACCCTGTAACTCTGGCTGACGGGCTTGTTGTTGACAAGCAGAAAACCATTTTTTATGAGTCTCTGCATCTGTGAACGCGTAATCCCTGTTTCAGCAACGGCTAAGAGATCTATGCGCTTGCCGGAATCCTTTTCCTGAATTTTTACTCTATGGGATATCATTGCGATTTTAATTTTAACCTGAACCAGCATGAGATTGCTCAACTTTTTTATTTACATGCGCCCTTTTGGAAGGCTATACTAACGTGCTGGAACTGCCAAATACGAGATTAACAGATTTGTAGAATATACGATGTTTTTAAAGGACGTGAATCAGCCGTTAAATTATGAGAATACTATTATTGTTTTAAGGAGGAAGATGAGGAAAGCGTCTTTACTTTTTTTCTGTTTTATAATGCTTGCCGTGTTTATAGGCGGGACAGACAGCATATCAGCGCAGGAAATTCCTCTGCCTCTGGTGAATTCTATGGAGGTAAGGGGGCTTAAGAGGATAGAGGAAGCTGCCGTGAAGTCCAAGATAACACAAAAAACAGGAGAACCGCTTTCTTCTGAGAAAACTACAAATGACATAAAAGACATTTACAAAATGGGCTATTTTGACGATGTAAAAGTTGAGATAGAGCCGCTTGAAGGCGGTGTAAGGGTTATATACCTGATAAAAGAGAAACCCACGATTATAAGTATAGACTTTCAGGGGAATAAGAAGCAGGAAGATTCAGACCTCAAAGAAAAGATAACAATAACGGCAAACTCTATAGCAGATACTGTCCTGATACAGGATAATGCCGAGAAGCTTCGCGCTTTCTATGAAGAGGAAGGCTACTACCTGTCAAAAATCGTCCCTGTTGTAAAGAAGTTGAATGATGATGAAGTTACACTTACATATCAAATAGAGGAAGGCCCCAAGGTTAAGATAAAGTCCATAGTGATTGAGGGCAATAAGGCTATCTCAACAAAGGAAATAAAAAAGACAATAAGAACGGGCGAATGGTGGTTGTTCTCATTCATGACATCATCAGGTTACTATAAAAAAGACGAGATGAGCTTTGATATTGAAAGGATACGAAACCTTTACTTCAATAAAGGATATATAAAGGTTGCCGTATCCGATCCGAAGATCCGGCTTACAGAGGATAAAAGAGGGATGATAATCTCGATTATGATTTCTGAAGGAGAGCAATTCAGAATATCTTCTGTGGATATTACAGGGAACAAGGCGTTTCCTGAAAGCGAATTAAGGAAGAAGGTAAAATCCTTACCTAAGAATATATTCAGCAGGGCGACACTGAGGAACGATGTTAATGCAATCGGGGAGATGTATTCGGAGAAGGGCTACGCAGTTGTTAATGTTGCTCCTGACCTTGTGCCCGATGACGCTTCAAAGCAGGTTAAGATAACCTTCAAGATAGATGAAGGGAGTATTTATAAGGTAGGCAGGATAAATGTATCAGGCAATATCAAGACAGTGGATAAGGTCATAAGGAGGGAAATCAGGCTTGATGAGGGAGATACGTTTAACAGTAAACTCATGAAAAGAAGTTATGAAAGACTTAACAACCTTAATTTCTTTGAAACTGTGGATCTGCAGTCAAAACCAAAACCTGAGGAAAAACTTTTGGATATTGATGTGAAGGTAAAAGAAAAGCCGACAGGCTTTCTCAGCGTCGGCGGCGGTTACAGTTCTGTTGACAAATTTCTGGCCACCGCTGACATTACACAGGCCAACCTGTTTGGCACAGGGCGGCTCATCAAATTGAAGGGGGAATTCGGAGGCAGAAACACATCATATAGCTTTGGATACAGGGACCCATGGTTTCTTGACAAAGAACTCTTATTCGGAACCGATGTCTATAAAACAACAAGAAAGTATTCGGCATTTGACAGAAAAGCTCTGGGATTTGATGTGTTGTTAGGCAAAAGCCTGTCCGAATACTGGAAAACTGATGTAACATACAACTTTGAAGATGTGACAATACACAATATATCTCCAGATGCATCAGCGAGGATAAAAGATCAGGAAGGCAAGAAAATAACAAGCAGCATTACGCCTGCAATTGTAAGGGATTCGAGAAACAGTTTTCTTGATCCTCACACAGGCTCAAAAAACCTGCTGTATGTGACTTATGCGGGACTTGGAGGCGATAATTTCTTTCTGAAAACCGGTGTCGACTCTTCATGGTTTTTCCCTGTCACAGAAGAAACAACGCTGGCTTTCAGAGGCAGGTATGGCCATGCAACAGGAATATTCAACAAGACGCTTCCTCTTTATGAAAGGTTTTATGTCGGCGGCATTTACACTGTAAGAGGCATTGGTTACGGAGAGGGCGGGCCGCGGGATGCAAACGGCGATGTAATAGGCGGGACAAAACAGCTTATATTTAACACAGAATACATATTCCCTCTTGTCAGCGAGTTGAAATTCAAAGGAGTTACATTTTTTGATGTGGGCAGGGCATTTGACTCTTTTAAGGACATTGAGGATATTAAATACGGGGCAGGAATAGGCTTCAGATGGTTCTCTCCCATAGGTCCAATAAGACTTGAATGGGGGCATAATCTGAACAGGAAACCCGGGGAAAGCAAAAGCAAATGGGAATTTACATTCGGCAGCGCTTTCTAAATAGGCGTAGTTTAACGTCCATAAAGTTTTTAGAGTTTATGGAGTTCATTGAGTTGAAAAAACTCAAACTCAACAAACCAAATAAACTCAATATACCCAACAAACTGAAATAAGGGAGGAAGAATGAGAAGGGTATTGCTATTAACATTGTGTTCTGTCCTGTTTTATGTTACGCCTGTAGGAGCGGCTGATGCGCTCAAAATAGGGTTCGTTGATTTACAGCGTATATTTGCAGGATCAGACGCAGGCAAAAAGGCAAGGACTGACATTGAGGCGATTGAAAAATCAAAAAAGGCAGTAATAGAAGAGAAGGTCAATGCTCTTAAAAAAATTGAAGAAGAGATTGCCAAACAGTCTTCTGTTCTTTCTGCTGAGGCAAAGAAGGCTAAGGGAGAGGAGTTTGAAAATCTGCAGAGGGATGTTCAGAAGCTTGTGGCTGAAGCGCGGGCAGAATTGCAGAAAAAAGAAAATGAGCTTACAAATGCAATTCTTAAAGACGTGGGTGATATCGTGGATGCTATCGGGTATGAGGAAGGATATGCGATTATATTAAGAAGCGAGGTGGTTCTCTCTGCCAAAAAAGAGCTTGATCTTACAAATGTAGTTATAACGAGGCTTAATGAATCAAAAGGGAAGCCAAAAGAGGAGCCGAAAGTAAAACCGAAGGAACCGAAGGAAAAACCAAAAGGCAAGAAATAAGGATTGACCTTTCAGGACTTCTGTGCCAAAATAGCAAGTGAAGTTTCGGAAGTTTTTTAATAAGGAGGTACAGCACAGTGGCAAAAGGAACCGTTAAGTGGTTTAACGAATCCAAAGGTTTTGGATTCATAACCAGTGAAGACGGCGGAGATGTTTTTGTTCACTATTCTGAGCTTCAGGGAGATGGCTTTAAGTCTCTATCTGAAGGACAGGCAGTGAGCTTTGATGTTGTTGACAGCCCCAAGGGCCCAAAGGCAGCAAACGTTGTAAAACTCTAAGCCAAAAAAGCAGTCCCGAGCAGCTCGGGACTGCCTTCATTCCGTATACCTTATTTTTTTCCTGCTCAATGCAATTTTTTGAAACACTCAGAAGGCAAAGGAATGCTGAAATAGCAGCCCTGCCTCGTCAGATGTAGATTACATATGAATTCTTAGGATTACAAAAATAATCTAAATCATGGATTGCCCGGTTTTTACCCTTTCAAAAAAGTATCATCTTAAATTATGTGGAGCCGGGAATGGGACTTGAACCCATGACCTGCTGATTACGAATCAGCTGCTCTGCCACTGAGCTACCCCGGCAATTTCAAGATTCAGAACATCAAAGTATCAAAGTATCAAAGCATCAAAGTATCAAAGTATCAAAGACTCTGATACTCTGACCCTATGACACTCTGACACTTTTATTATATTCCATCATCGCCTCTTTTTCAGGCGCGTCAGGGCATTCCCTGTATTTTGGAGAAAAGTGCATTACAACAAGGTTTTTAACGCCTGCCTGTCTCGCTATCCTTCCTGCGGTTTTTGCAGTGAGGTGATGCCTCTCTATTGCCCTTTCCCTGTCTTCCTCAAGGAAGTAAGCCTCGCAATAAAGAGCATCGGAATCTTTAACAAGGGTTATGATTTTTCCTATATTCTCCTCATCCAAAGAGGAATCTACAACGTAGGATATTTTCTGCCCCTCTGTTATCATCGCGATTTCCATGAGTTCTTTTTTGGCATATATTCTGCTGGATATTTTAAATTCAGTGTTATCGGCTGCGTTTTCCCTGACAGCCCTTTTAAATTCCGAAAGCCATGGCCCTACCGGAAGGACAAGTCTGTTCAGCGCTGCCTTATCAATATTAATATGAAAATCCTCTTTAAGAGAAAAGCAGAGGCATGGTATCTGATGCGTGAGGCACGCTGCTTTAACCTCAAAATATCCTTCTTTTAATAATGTCCCGGTAAATGGTTTTTCGCCATAATCTGTTTTGCTGAAACAATTCTCCGCATAAAAACCTGCATGGCTGATATGGTTTTCGTTTATGCCGAAGACTTCTATTTTCAGAGGATATTCTTTTATCAGGTTCCACGTGTATCCCCGGAGTTTCCCTTCAATGCACTCAGTGATATTGGAAGGCCCGAATATCCTCAGCGGCGTCTCTCTTCTCAGAAGCGCTCTTAAAAGACCGTCAAACCCTATGAAATGGTCTATGTGGGTATGCGTTACAAAGACGTCTGTTATCTTCTGGATATCGTTTGGTCTTAATCTGGTTGTATAGCCAAGGTCAAAGAGAAGCGCGCGTTTTTCCCTGAGCACCCTGACATATACGCACGGGTCATCAAAGGGGCTGTTTATGGGTCTATGATGAAAAGTAGGTTTCATAGGGAATTATATCCTATTGTGATATAATAATTCTAAATAAGAAATTGGAAGTAGGAAGTTTTTACTTGCCATCACTAACTTCCCACTTCTTAGTCCTTAGTTATGAATTGGAGGGTGTATGTCTGAACTTAGAAAAGATCCGGTTGTCGGGCGGTGGGTTATAATCTCTGTCGAAAGGGGCAAAAGGCCGGCGGACTTTATATCGCTTTCACAGAGGAAGAAAGGCGGTTTCTGTCCGTTTTGTCATGGCAATGAGAATACTGCTCCGCCTGAGATAATGGCATTCAGGCCTCCGGGCGCTCTGCCGGATTCTCCGGGCTGGACATTGAGAGTTGTACCGAATAAATTCCCTGCGCTTCAGATACATGGAGAATTGAACAAGACGGGGGAGGGAATATTTGACAAGATTAACGGGATAGGCGCTCATGAGGTTGTAATAGAGACGCCCGAGCATAACCTTTCACTCTCAACTATGCCCTTAAAGGCTGTTGAAGATGCGTTGTGGGCCTATTATATGAGACTTCATGACCTGAAGAAAGACCGGAGGTTCAGATATGTCCTGATATTCAAGAATGAAGGCGAGGATGCAGGGGCTTCGCTTGAACATACGCATAGTCAGCTTATAGCCCTTCCTATCGTGCCCAAACTTGTCAAAGAAGAAATTGATGCGGCAGAACAGTATTTCAATTCTAAGGAAAGATGTGTTTTCTGCGATGTCCTAAATCAGGAGCTTGAGGACGGCAGGCGCGTGATATACGAAAATAAGGATTATCTCGCGTTGGCGCCTTTTGCGCCGAGGGCGCCATTTGAGACGTGGATTTTACCCAAAAGGCACGCATCGGCATTTTACCCCCCGGATAAGGACTTCTCATCGCTTGCGGAAATACTGCAGAGAACGCTTAAGCAGATTGACAGGATACTTGATATTCCGCCGTATAATTTTATTATTCACACATCACCTTTCTATAATGAGACAAACGAATACTACCACTGGCATATTGAGATAATGCCAAAGCTGACGAAGATAGCAGGCTTTGAATGGGGATCGGGTTTTTATATAAACCCAACGCCTCCTGAAGAAGCGGCAAAGTTTATGAGAGAAGCGAAAATATAATGAAGATACTCATTGCAACTCCGGAAGCAGCGCCATTTGCCAAAACAGGGGGGCTTGCAGACGTCACCGGCTCACTGCTGAACGAATACCGGAAGATGAAAAAGGAGGCATACCTGATAATGCCTCTTTACAGGGGTGTAAAGGAAAAATTCAGCCTCATGGATACAGGCTTTAAGATAACTGTTCCTCTTGGAAACAGGAAATTAAGAGGCAGGATATTCAGTTATTGTCCGCCTGAGGCGGATAAAGCTTCAGCATATTTTATTGAGTGCGATGAGTTTTTTGACAGAGAAGAAATTTACGGCACACCGCGCGGCGACTATCCTGACAATGCTGCTCGGTTTATATTTTTTTCAAGAGGCGTGCCTGAATCGTGCAAGGCATTGGGATTTAAGCCGGATGTAATCCACTGCAATGACTGGCAGACAGGACTGATACCTTTATACCTTAAAACCATATACAAATCAGATAAGTTTTTTGACGGGACAGCGTCCATAATTACCATCCATAATTTGGGTTATCAGGGGTTGTTCCCGCAGACAGAAATGCCGATTACAGGGCTTGACAAGAGTTTGTTTACGCCCGAAGGCATAGAGTTTTACGGGAAGATGAATTTCCTGAAGGCAGGGTTAATATCAGCGGATTCCATAACAACGGTGAGCAATAATTATGCTAAAGAGATACTGAGCAGGGAATACGGATTCGGGCTTGACGGTATTTTAAGAAAGAGGGTATCCGTGCTTGCAGGGATAATAAACGGCATAGACCCCAAAGAGTGGAATCCGGAATCGGATGCTTTCATAAAAAGGAATTACAGCTTTAAGGACATTGAAGGCAAAAAAGAGTGCAAGCTTCAACTTCTGAAAGAATTCTCTATAAAGCCTGATACGGATATGCCCGTTGCAGGCATGGTGGGCAGGCTGTCCAGCCAGAAAGGGCTTGACCTTATTCTGGAGTCTCTTGATGAAATCCTTTCTGTAGGCGTAAAGCTCATTGTTCTCGGCAGGGGGGATGAGATGTTTCAAGGAAGATTCTCATCTGCTGCAGAAAAGTACAAAGGCAGGCTTCACGTTAAAATAGGGTTCGAAGACAGCCTTGCGCACAAAATATATGCAGGTTCGGATATTTTTTTAATGCCTTCAAGATATGAACCCTGCGGCATCGGTCAGCTTATCGCTATGAGATATGGGACAATACCTGTAGCGCGTAGGACAGGGGGGATTGCGGATACGATATCGGATTATCAGTCTCTTAAGGGCGTGGGAACAGGGTTTCTGTTTTCGGATTATACTACCGCTGCGCTTCAGGGATGCCTGAAGAGAGCCCTCTGCGTGTATGTCAATAAGCCAAGATGGAAAAAGTTGATCCGCAGCGCAATGGAAATGAATTTTTCATGGCAAGATTCCGCAAAGAGCTATATAGAGCTGTATGCTAAAGCTGCAAGAATGAAAAGGCAATAATGAGGACTGCATGAGCCTGAGAGCTAAACTGACGGTTTTCACAATAGTTTTTTTCTTGCTGACTGGTGCACTGATTGCAGGCAGTTTTCTTATTTTTAACCGGTTAAGCGCTACTTTCGACACCCAGAAATCCATTGTATTGGAACACGGCCGGTACGAAGACTGGAAATCAGCAATGGGGGCCGTTGTAATTGTTGCAGAAGGATGGGCTGTTACCGGCGAGGTCAAATTTCAGAGGCGATATAAACAGAAACTTAAAGAATCATCTGCCTTTCTTAACGGGCTTCCCGAGTCTGTGCGAAATAAAGAAGAAGTAAAAGCCATAAGAGCCGACTTTGACAAGATGAAAGAGTTCGCAAGCGCAATAATGTCGGCAAAGCAGCCTGTAGGAGACATTCATGTTCTTTTTGCGCTTCGGATGCTTCATGATAAGGAAAGAGATATGCATGAAAAACTGGATGTTCTGCGCAGCGAATCGGCGTCCGGTATTACTAATGCTATTGCGCAGGGGGAGAGAATTGAGAGGCAGATGGGTTTCTATCTTGTTGTTCTTTTTGGCCTGAGCTCACTGGCATTTATATCTCTTATCATCTTTATGAAAAGAATAATTACGGCTCTGTTTGACGACCTGATGAAGGCTACAGAGAAAATAAGCGGAGGCGAGATGCAATACAGGATAGGTTCTGACAGAAGAGATGAATTTGGAGTAATAGCAAAGAGATTTGATGAAATGGTTGAGAAGTTACAGACATCTCAAGTCAGCAATGAAGAGCTTTACGCATTAACAAAGAACCAGCTTCAGAAGCTAACTGCCCTTTATGAACTCATTACCGCTGTAACATCTGCAATGGATATTGATGAGATACTGGGAACAGTCACATCGAAAATTACAAGGCTGCTTGATGCGAGGGGCTGCATTATAAGATTGCTGGAGGGCAATATCCTGAGAATAAAATCCTCCTATGGCCTTGTAGAGGATTTAAAAGAGCACATGGACCTGACAATAGGAAGCGGCATAGCCGGTTGGGTTGCAAAAGAGGGCGAACCGCTGCTTGTTGAAGATGTATCAGAGATGCCTCCCGAGATGAGAGTGCCTGTTATCAATGTGAAGTCTGTGATATGCGTGCCGCTTAAAGTTGAAGACAAGGTGATAGGAACTCTCGGTATTTACGATAAGGCAGGTTCTGAGGGAAATATTCTGCCGTTCTCGGCTGATGAGATGAATACAGCAGCTACTTTTGCCTCTATAGCGGCTGTTGCCATAGAGAAGGCAAGGGGTTATGAAAGCGAATGCCTCAGCAAGCAGGAAGCTGTTGAAGCAAAAAAAAGGATGGAGATTCTCTTTGACAGCGTACAGGGAGGAATTGTCACAATTGGAAGAGACTATAAAATCATATCGGCAAACAGGTTTGTTAAAAGATGGACTGACATGGCTGTTGAAGAAATTGCAGGCAGAAACGCTATGGATGTTTTCCATGACAAAGAAGGAATCTGCCCTCATTGCGTTGCGAAGGCAACGTTTGAAACAGGACGGATAAATTCCATTACACAGTTGCGGGGCATGAACTATACAGAACTGACATCCTATCCGGTTAAGGATGTTACAGGGGATGTTATTGAGTGTATAGTATTTATAGAGGATATAACTGACAGGGTGCTTTATCATGAGGAAATATTAAGTCTGTATAAAGAGGTAGTTCAGACAAAGGGATATCTTGAAAGCCTGATAGAAAATTCAGCTGATGCGATAGTCACTTCCGACCTCAATGGGAATATAACTTCATGGAATTATGGCGCTGAAAGGACATTCGGCTACACAGCGGATGAAGCTGCCGGGAAATTCCTGCTGTTTGTCCCCCAGTTCCTTGTAGACGCGGAGAAGGGATACATAGGAAAAGTCAAAAATGGAGAAACGCTCAAGGACATAGAGACATTGAGACAAAGGAAAGACGGCGCGATAATTGAGGTCAGCCTGACGCTTTCGCCCATAAAAGATACCGCGGGAGAGGTCATAGGCATAAGCGGGATAACAAGGGACATCTCGGAGCGAAAACGCGTTGAGAAAGAGCTTATAAGAAGGAATCAGGAACTGTCAAGCTTATTTTTTATAAGCCCCGCTATGAGGGGCACCCTTGAGCTCGACAGACTGCTCAGGATGATATTGACTGCAGTTACAATGAGCGATGGGCTTGGTTTCAACAGGTCAATACTCTTTCTTATTGATGAAAAGGAAGAGGTTATAAGGGGGGCGATGGGCGTTGGCCCTGCAAGTCCCGATGAAGCATGGAAAATATGGGAGAAACTCTCGATAGAGATGAAAACGCTTCCGGGTATACTTCATGACATAGAAACCGGTCCTCTGAGAAAGGATTCTTTTCTTGATAGGTTGAGCATGGGGATGGAGATTTCACTTAAAGACGAGACAATACTTACTCGTTCTGTTAAGGAGAAAAAGGCTATTAATGTCCGTGATGTCAAGGAAGAACCGCTGGCTGACGCTGTTCTTATTCAGCAGCTCGGAACCCAGTCATACGCTGTAGTGCCTCTTGTCGCAAGAGACAGGGTTATAGGAGTATTATGGGTGGATAACATCTTTACGAGGCGCTTAATTAGCGATGAGGATATGAAGTTCCTGATAGGTTTCTCAAACCAAATTGCAAGCGCTGTGGAAAACGCAAGGCTTTTTGATCAGGTGGCGCGCGCAGAGGCTGAGCTTGGAAACATCTTCAGGTCTATTTCGGACATGGTCTATATTACAGATAAAGACTGCACCATAAAGAATGTAAACAAGGCAGTTGTTGACAGGATCGGGAAATCCGACGGAGAGATAATAGGAGAAAAATGTTACAGGATATTCCACGGGATGAATGAGCCGTTTCCTGAATGCCCTCATCACAAAACTCTTGAGACGATGGAGGCATATATAGAAGAGGTAAAAGATTCATATCTCGGAGGAATGTTTCTGACATCAGTCTCTCCTGTATTTACAACAACAGGAGAGTTCTTGGGAACTGTTCATGTGGTCAGGGATGTTACCGAGTTGAATACCCTGAGAGAGAAATTAGCTGCAACAGAGAGGATGGCTGCCCTGGGCGAGGTCGCTGCAAAGGTTGCGCATGAGATTAGAAATCCGCTTGTGTTGGTCGGAGGTTTTGCAAAAAGACTCGAAAAGAAACTTGACGGCAATCTTAAAGAATATGCAGGCATTATAGCGAAAGAGGTGGACAGGCTTGAACGCATCCTCCACGAGATACTCGGGTTTGTCAAAGAAGCCAGGCTGATGAAAGAAAAGGTTAATGTCGGAGAGCTTGTTGACGGCATGATATTGCTCATGCAGACACAGGTCAGGGAAAGGGGGATTAAAGTTCTTAAGGAAAAAGGAGAGACGCCTCAGATTTATGTGGATACCAACAGGATACGAGAGGCATTGCTTAATATATTTAACAATGCAGTTCAGGCTCTGGCAATTCACGGCACAATTACAATAAAGACATATACGGCAGGTAGTAGCGCGGTCATAGAGATAAGCGATACAGGCTCCGGGATAGAAGAAAAAGACCTCCCTTTTATCTTTAATCCGTTCTACACGACAAAGTTATCCGGCACAGGGCTTGGCCTTGCAATCACTAAAAGGATTATAGAGGAGCATAAAGGTAAGATAGAGGTTGACAGCGCACCCGGCAAGGGGACAACATTCAGGGTGTTTCTGCCAGGTTAGAAATTTTATTTTCAAGGGAGTACAATCTTGGCAAGGAGGGCATATGAAGAAAATACTGGTGGTGGATGACGACCTTCATATTCAGAAGCTTTACAAGGAAGAGCTGGAAGAAGAGGGGTACGAGGTTATTGTGGCAGGCAGCGGCGTCAAGGCAATGGAGCTATTCGTTCAGGAAGACCCGGATCTTGTTACGCTTGATATATTGATGCCTGATGTGGACGGCATAAAGCTTCTCAGGCAGATGAAAGAAAAGAAACCAAGGCTTCCTATAATAATGTCTACGGCGTACGACTACAGAGACGATTTTGCTGTCTGGGCTTCGGAGGCGTATATCGTCAAATCAGCAGACCTTGACGAGATGAAAAAGACAATAAAAACGCTTCTGGCAAAGCAATAATGTCACTGATAATAAAGGCACAAGCCCCGGTCTATGGCGGTTATGCCATTGCGCGTGACAGTCGCTTCGACTCGCAACCGGGCGGAGTAGTTTTTATAAAAGGGGCTATTCCGGATGAGATTGTTGAGATTTCTATCAGCAAAAAGAAAAGAGATTACTCCATCGGCGCGGTTACAAATGTTATTGAGACCTCTCCTTACAGGATAAATCCTCCATGTTCAGTATTCGGCGCATGCGGGGGATGCCATTTTCAATTCATATCTTACGAAAGGCAGGTTTCCATGAAAGAGGAGATACTGCTTGATTCTGTCAGGAGAATAGGCAAAATGGAAGCGCAGCTGTCCCCGGCTCTCACGGACAGGGATTACAACTATCGTTACAGGGGGCAGTTCAAGGTTTCACAGAAAGGAGAGATAGGGTTTTATAAAGAGGGAACACGGGAAGTTGTACCCATAGAGGAATGTCCGCTGATGATAAAGGAGATTAACCGCATTGTGAGGGAGCTGAATAACAGAAAATTATCAGGGATCAAGGAGATACATATCTCTTGTGGAGATGCCGTAAATGCATTGATTAAGTCAAAACTCGCGCCCGAGAATATTGAGGGAATAATAAACGGCGCGGGTTTTTCAGGCATCGCATTTGAGACCGGAGGGTCAACAGGCAGGGATTACATAAGGCTTGACCTTAACGGCCTTCAATATACAGTCACGCCGTGGAGTTTTTTTCAGGCTCACTGGGATCTTAACAGAAAGGTTGTTGAATTGATAGTGAATGAACTTCAGCCTCTTGAATGCTTGAAGGTTCTCGATTTATATGCAGGAGCCGGAAATTTTTCCCTGCCCCTTGCGCTGTATGCATCCACTGTTGCCGCTGTTGAAGAGAACTCCTATGCGATAGAAGACGGGCAGAGGAATGCAAAATTAAACAACATAAAAAATTGCAAGTTCATAAAGTCGTCTGCCGAAAAATTCAGGGGCCACGAAAAATTCGACGTCATAATTCTTGACCCTCCGAGGCCTGGACTGACAGGTGATGTTATGAAAAAAGTCATTGACCTTTCGCCGAAAAAGATTGTTTACATCTCCTGCAATCCCGCGACTCTCGCGAGGGATTTAAAGAGGTTGAGCGAAAAATATAATCTCGATTCCCTCCGCATGATAGATTTCTTCCCCAATACATATCATGTCGAGGCGCTGGCGTTTATGAGTTTAAGATAGGAAATGTATGCCTAAAATTTATCCGCTTTGTTTTCAATATTTGAAACAGGGATAAGGTATTTTCCATCCTTAACATAGCCTTCAAGTTTAATGGGCGCACAACTGCCGATTCCTTTCTCTACTTCTGATACAGGGAACCTTATATCGCATGCCCTGCAGACAACACTCGCGTTGTCAAATCTGTAGCCGAGTTTTTTGGGATAACACCGTTCACATGCATCAAAGAACGAGAAAATTTTTCCATCAATGTTTATCACAAAGAAATTTATATTTTTGCTCTTGTTGTAATGATAAGTGAAAAATTCGGGCACGGCCGGTTTAAGGGAGCTGATATTAATCACAACATCAGAGCCCGTCCGTTCAGGTTCAGGATAAACAGGCTGTCTTGAGCATGATGCAAGGAATAAAACAACAAGAAATATGATATGTGATATTCGTTTCATTTAATTTAGTTTATAGACTACAGGTATTGTCAGTTCTGCCTTCACCGGAGGCTTTGGAAACGGACAGACCCTTTTAATCGTCTCTACTACATTTCTATCCAGCGCTGCAAAGCCGGAGCTCTCCACTACCCTTATATCTTCTGCAGTGCCTGTCTCGAAAACGACAAATGAAACGAGAACCTTTCCCGACCATCCCATCTTTCTCGCCATGTGCGGATATGAGAGATTCTTCATAATTATGTCCCTGATGTATGTAAAGTGCTCTTTCAGGTATCTCTTCTTTGCTTCTTCTTTTGAATTTTTATCGGCAGCAGAATCGGAGCTTCTCTCTTTTGGTGAAGATACTGCCTTCTGATTTGCCGTTGCTGTTGTTGATGCCTTTTCACTGACCTGTGGAGGCGCATCCGCAGTCTTAGGAGGCGCAACAGGAACGGCTGTTGGACTTTCAGTCCATTTGTCAATCATAGGAGATGGAGTTGGCTCTATGCTTTTTGCAGGCTGTTTCTGCTCCGCGGTCTTTATATTTTGTTTCTTTGACTGGGGCGGAGCCGGCTTAGAGTCTGTTTTTTGGGGAACATTTTCTGCCTGTACGGTGTCTTCAATATTAAAGTCAATCACAATCGGCTTGCTCACAGGAACGGTTGATGTGCTCACGCCGATAATTATACCAAAGACAGCCGCATGGATAATAA
This sequence comes from Thermodesulfovibrionales bacterium, assembly GCA_030018605.1. Taxonomy (GTDB): domain Bacteria; phylum Nitrospirota; class Thermodesulfovibrionia; order Thermodesulfovibrionales; family UBA1546; genus UBA1546. Next base: position 2,675 of record JASEHP010000013.1, on the reverse strand, counting down.
CCGAGAATCTTATTCCCCTTTGCTGATAATTCATCTATTTCCTCTCTTCTGTCTGGAGGCTTACCCTTTTAAATCCAGAATTTTTTACAACATCAAGCACATTTACGAACACCTGAAGGGCGATATCCCTATCAGACCTGATGAGGATTGGATTATCTCTATTAAGAGAACAGAGACAATTCTTATCATGCCTTGATCCATGCATGTCATTTCCGCCGTGCTTATGCCCGCTCATGGAGCAGGTACAACCTGTCTTCAGACCTTCAAGCGAAATAGGTCTTGAATTCAGGTATAAGTTGCCATTCCTGTCTATCTCTATTGTCTGTGTCTTTAGTGTCTCCTGCTGGCTCTTTGACGCCTTTGGAAGCTCTACTGGAATTACCCCCGCTGCTATGAATGTGGATGTTGTCAGCACGATGGTAAGAAGCACGAGCATCACATCCACGAGGGGAATGACATTCATGTAATCAAACTCTTTCTCTTCCATTTTTAATCTCCCATTCCATAACAAGTTCCTTGACCCTCCGCAGGAGGAAATTATAAATAGTGACAGCAGGTATTGCCACAAGCAGCCCCACAGCAGTCGCCTTCAATGCAAGGGCAAGACCTGCCATAATCTTGCCTGTATCCATAAACCCTTCCTTACCCATTGTGTAGAATGTGAGTATGATGCCTAAAACAGTTCCAAGCAGTCCGATATAAGGAGCATTGCTGCCTATGGTTGCGATGATGTGCAGTTTCTTTGTCAGCGCAAGCTCAAGTTCTTTTTTATCAGAGAAATCTTCAATTCTTATATTTTTATATACGAGACGGCGCTCTACAGCTATAGCAATAGCTATAACACTCAGAATTATCAAAAATCCTATCACCCCATAATCAACAGTTCCGTGAAGCCATTCCATTAATATCCTCCTGTTTGTTCTTCCTGAATTTATTAAACAGCGCAGCCAGCAAAATCCCTGCGCCGATGCCCGCGCATCCGAAACAAGATGCGCAGGCATTAGCCGAACATCTCGAAAGAGATATAAGCCCGGCTGCGCTGCCTATCCCTCCGAATGCCGAATAGATTAATTTATCCTTTAACTTTTCCATAATTTATTGCTCCTTCCGGACAGACCTTTTCGCACTCCCTGCATGACATGCATGAGAGGTCGTTCCTTTTTGCCTTCTTATTTTCATCCATTTCTATAGCCCAGACCATGCATGAGCTTACACACCCGCCGCAGCCGCTGCATCGTGACATATCTGTTTTAATTTTTTTTTGTGAAACCGAGTCTTGAGCCCAGATAATTTGCAACACTGTCCAATGCGCCCACAGGGCACAGGAGATTGCAATAGCCTCTTCCTCCCTTTGCAAAAAAACCTGTCAGTCCGACCGTAAGGAGTCCCGCAATGCCCATAGATGTCAGGAGATAGGTCTGATATGCAGGCACAAAAGGCGCCCCTGCCCAAAACGGTATCACCCTGAAGTTGCAGAGTTTGCAAGCTATGCTCCCGATTCCTATAACTGCTCCCGCGATATAAACAAACAGATAGCCGTATCTAAACGCAGGCGCATTCATAAACGAAAAATTAATCTTCAATTTATCAGGGATTCCTTTACTGCCCAGTTCCGACGCTCCGCCTACAGGACATAGATGGCTGCACCACAGCCTTCCGAAAAAAATAGTAACCACTAATATTGAGCTTACGAGAGCCACACCGAACCACATGGAGGAGATATTGTTGACGAATCCGCTCCATACCCCTTTTGGAGAAAAGATAAAAAACATCCTCGGACAGACTGCCCCACACATATTCACCTCTCCTGCTGTCTTGGGGATTGCGCTAAACGGCGGAAGGAATATCAGCATTCCGAGCACAATAAAGACAACCCTTTTTATTTCTCTTAATGATGTCCTGCATCAGCGCCTCCCCTCATGACATGCACAGTCTGAATAACAGAGCTGTTTGCAGAATCAATAATCTCCAGTTCTTTGCATTCCCCCTGTCCGTTTATGCTCAGGTATAAAGGCAGCCTTTTGCCGAAGGCGACTCCTTTGAATTTCCCTCCGTCAACCTCCATCCATTTGCTGAAGGGCATCTTTACTACCGGGGGATACCAGATCTGAATAGCTGCTCCATCCATTCTCACTTCTATATCTTTCGCATGATGGAGATTTTTTAAAGAAAGAGCGATAACCTGAGCGCCTTTGTAATTGCTGATATGAATCGGCTTCGGATTAACTCCTTCTTTAAGTATCACAGAGGGGTAGTGTCAATCATTTTGTGTAAATTCCTTTAAGAGCTTCTTTCCCCATTGTTCATTTAAATGACTCAGCACTGCATAAACAATTCTTTCGATACTCTGGACATTGTTAAAGCAGCTCATGGGCCTGGTCCTTCTCCTCACCTCCCTGAATGCCCTCTCTATTACATTCGTAGTTCTCAGCTTTATCCATATCCTTTTAGGACAATAATAGAAGTTTAGAAGTTCCTCTAAATCTTTCTCTATGCACCTGACTGCCTTCGGAGCTACGAGATGCCATCTCTTTGCCCATTTATTGTATGCCCTCTCAGCCTCTTTCCTATTGTTGGCTCTGTATATCGTTCTTGCTTCTTTTATGCATTGGTCACGGTGTTTCTTCTTAAGATAGTTGGCTACATTTCTCATTTTGTGCGCCCAGCACCTCTGC
>JASEHP010000139.1 GCA_030018605.1 Thermodesulfovibrionales bacterium | reverse complement strand
TTAGATGATTTAACCAGTACCTTCTCGGTTACATTTTAGATGATTTAATGCGTTAGGTTGAATTATTTTTTTGTTTTATTGTACAATTGACAAAAGTTATGGGGATGGAAGATCATAAGCTAAAGGTTTTCCGCATCGTTGCGGAGACAAAGAGTTTTTCTAAGGCATCTGCGATCATACGCCTCACACAGCCTGCTGTCAGCCTTTTAATCCGGGCGCTCGAGGAGACATATGAGACTAAACTCTTTGACAGAGCAAACAATACAGTAACGCTAACGCCTGCTGGGGAGATGCTTTACAAATATGCAAAGGAAATACTTAATCTTTATGCTACGGCTGAAAATAACATCGGCGAAATAACAGGTTTTATGAAAGGCGGCATAAGTGTCGGCGCAAGTTCAACTATAGGAAATTATCTGCTGCCAAGCGTTATCGCAGACTTCAGAAAGACACACCCGAAAATAAAAGTGCACCTCCTTGTCGGCAATACAAAACGGGTGGTGGATCTCTTGGATGCCGGGAATATTGACATTGGACTTGTAGAAGGAGATGTCGCAAGACAGAAAATGATTGTTGATAGAATTGTCACAGATGAACTTGCCCTGATTGTGCCGCCTCTTCATCCATTGGCAAAAAAGAGAAGCGTTTCTATCTTTGAAACTACAAAAGAACCCTTCATATTCAGAGAGGAAGGGTCAGGCACAAGGAAGGTAATAGAAAAATATTTCGGCAAATATAACATCACTCCACAGAACATGATGATATCCATGGTGCTTGGGAGCACAGAGGCAATAAAGGAATCGGTTGAAAATGGGATGGGCATTGCCATTGTATCAAGATGGGAGGTAAGGAAAGAAAGCAAATACGGAACCCTAAAGCCCTTAAGCTTCAAAGAAGAAAAAATGCTCAGGGATTTTTCCCTGATATTCCAGAAAAAGGCTATATCATCCCATGCCGTGGATGAGTTTCTTCCATATCTTAAGGCTTATTCTTTTGATAAGCTCCTTTCACTGTCTGAATAGACGCGATAATCTATATCCGGAAACAGGTTGTCTTTATTCTCAATCTCAAAAAGCCGCTCCTCATCTATATCGCCTTTCTTTATTGCCGCATATAACTTGTTAAACCTCTCTATATGCTCAGCGAACCTGCTTGAAGCATACTCTGCTGCTGCTCCTGTTTTTATTATAAATGCCCAATCGCTGTGCTGGGACAGAAGGACTTCTCTTGCGGCCTGATTAAGAGCCCTTTTCAGCAAACCTCCGGACTCAGGAAACATATTTGCAAGCTCTGTCATCTTTTCAGAGGCCATGTGAAGATGCCTGTAAATCCAGCTGTTTGTGCTGTTAAGCCAGACCTCGTTATACCCTTTATAGCCCCAGCTTGACATTGAAGGCTCTACCCCCTGAAGCTCATTACGCTCATTTAAATATTCTGATGGCGTAATGGTCCTGAAGACAGCCTGCGTACGTGCAATTTTCCTCATAAGCAAATCCAGCCAGTCCGGTCCTTCAAACCACCAGTGCCCGAAAAGTTCGGCATCATAAGGGGCTGTTATTATTGGCTTAAAGCCGCAGCTGCTGTTCAGAAAATCTATCTGGCGCTTCTTGCTGAGCATAAAGTTTTCAGCATGTTCTTCTGCATTAGCTAACGCATGCCCTCTTACATAAGGCATCTTCTCTTCTGTCTTGCCTGTTATCCGGTAATATTTTATACCTGTATATGTTCTTATGCCGTCGGGATGTATGTGTGGCTTGACATAATCCATTGGCAGGTCAAATCCCGCGTCCCTGTAAAAATCCCTGTAAGCAAAATCTCCGGGATAGCCTTCTATTGAGCTCCAGACCTGCTTTGATGACTCAATATCCCTTCCGAATGCAATAACTCCTGAAGGGCAGGACACAGGTTTGTATACCCCATATCTCGGCGTAGGCATTCCGTTCAATATCCCATGTGTATCCATAAAAAAGAATTTTACGCCTGCTTCTGCTAACAATCTGTCTGCCCCATCGTAATAGCCGCATTCAGGCAGCCATATCCCGGCAGGCGCCTTCCCGAAGTTTTTTATGTGATTCTCCTTTGCAACCCTTATCTGCGCCCTTACCGCCTGAGGATAAATGCTCAACACAGGCAGATAAGCATGAGTAGCCGCAGTGGTTATAATTTCAATCTTTCCTGTTTCCTCCAGTTTTTTAAAAGCAGCAGTCAGGTCTTTTTTGCAGGACTCCTCGTATAGAAACCTGATTCTCTTGAACCTGCCGTTATACATCCTCGAGAGAGGCTCAAGTGATATGTCGCCCCTTGTCCTCAGAATCTCTTTTTCTGAAAGCTCTATAAGATTGTTTATATATCTCAGATACCTTCCCCTTAAAAGAGAATCGCTGAACATCTCAACGAGTGTGGGACTCAGAGAAAGCGTAATCCTGAAATCAATATTGTCGTTAAGAAGCCTGCCAAATACATCAATCAGAGGGATATAGCTCTCCGTGATTGCCTCGTAAAGCCAGTTTTCTTCAAGAAAGTATTCGTGTTCCGGATGCCTGATATAAGGCAGATGGGCATGGAGGACAAGAATAAGATAACCTTTGTGCACTACTTCCTCTTAAACATCCTCTTTAAATCATCCATTGAAAAGAATATCCGTGTCGGCCTTCCGTGAGGGCACTGGTCTGGATGCTCTGTGTTTTCAAGGTCAGAAAGAAGCTGCAAGACTTCCGACTGGTTCAGTATCTCTTTCCCGCGCACTGACTTGTGGCAGGCAATCCTTGCTGCAATTCCTTCCTTTAATGTTCTGTCCGGCATGTCTCCTTCTATGATTGCCGCTGCAGCATCAGAGAGTATGCTTCTGAGGTCAGCCCCGTCAAGCGCGTCAGGAAGCGAACGTATAATTATCGCGTCATGCCCGAAGTCGTCAATCTCAATGCCAAGCTCATTCAGGAGGTTTTTGTTTTCAAGGATAACTATGTATTCCTTATGCGAAAGACTTATCTGTTTTGGAAAAAGCATCTGATGCGAATCCAGATTTATTTTCTTAAGAAATTTTTCATAAAGAATTCTTTCATGGGCTGCGTGGTGGTCTATGAGGCTCAATCCTCCTCTGCCTGAAACAGCAATGAACGTACCGCCGAGGTATACAAACGGCAGCGACGGTTTATACGGCAGTTCAAGATTCTCCGAGACATGAGAAGGCAGCGTTTCGCCTGCGCTTTGATAATTTGAGGCTGCCTGCGGCACGGTAGGCGATTCTGTAAACGGTTTTACATGTTCAGCCCTTTCGCATTTTACTTCGTCACGTATGACAGTGTTCACAAACCGATAGATAGATTCTTTGTCTTCAAATCTGACCTCTCTCTTTGTAGGATGAACGTTAAAGTCAACCTTTCGGGGATCAAGCTCCAGAAAGAGGAAAAAAACAGGGTGTTTGTCTTTTGGAAGCATTCCTTCGTAAGCCTTGTATACTGCATGGGAAAGCGAAGCATCTTTTACGGGACGCCTGTTTATGAATATGAATTGATGCGCCTTATTATTGCGGAAATTCCCTATGTCAGAGACAAACGCGCTTAATTTCATCGCCCCGATTTTTTCAAATCCTGTTTCGCCTTCTTTAACCTCTATCAATCCGTTTACAAATTCATCGCCGTATACCTGCATCAGCCTTTCCCTGAGTCCTGACGCCTTCGGGAAAATCATGGTCTCCTGATTTTCGGTCAAAAGCCTGAACCCGGTCTCGTAATGCGAGAGGGCTTCTTTTGTTACAATGTCAATGATATGAAAAAGCTCTGTGCTGTTTGTCTTGAGGAATTTTTTTCTCGCTGGCGTATTGAAAAATAAATCCTTCACCTCTACAGACGTGCCTGAAAAAGGCGAGGCCTTTATCTCTTTTATTTCTCCTCCGGCGATTTCTACTGATATTCCGGAATCAGCGCCTTTTAAGCCTGTAATAAGTTTTATCCCTGCGACTGATGCGATTGAAGGAAGCGCTTCTCCGCGAAATCCCATTGTCCTGATATTGAACAGATCCTCATCACTGCTGATTTTGCTTGTCGCATGGCGCTCAAAACACAGCCGGGCGTCTTCTTCATCCATGCCTGTGCCGTTGTCCGAAACCCTGATTAGCCTCTTGCCTCCGTAAAGTATTTCTACATTTATCTCTGTGCTTTTAGCGTCAATTGCGTTTTCTATGAGCTCCTTAACAACGGACGCAGGACGTTCCACAACCTCTCCGGCAGCGATTTTATTTCTTAAGTCAACAGACAGAACCTTTATATCAGGCATAAGACATTTTAAAGTCAGACAAAGGATTTGGCAATAGGGGAAAGTGAAAAAGTTACGATACATATGCGACGTTAAGGAGTAATGGATCATTATGCCAG
>JASEHP010000138.1 GCA_030018605.1 Thermodesulfovibrionales bacterium | reverse complement strand
CGGAATAGGACATTTCTACTTTGGTAAAACCGGACATTTCTATTTTGGTATTACATTATAATTAAATGTATATGGCTAAGCTTGAAGATGAACTTAAACATGCGGGAAAAAACAAGGCTTCAAGGATGCGGATTTTCCTTGTTCTACTTTCTGTTTTTTCTGCTATTGCCGGCATAGTTATAGGCTCTATCTACTGGGTGATGTCCGAACTTCCGCAGGTAAAGGCGCTTGAAGCATATAAGCCGATAGAATCTTCGCATGTTTATTCCTCCGAAGGAGAATTGCTTGCAGAGTTATATCTTGAGAGAAGGACATTAATTCCCCATTACAGAATACCGGAGCATATCAAAAAGGCATTTGTATCTATTGAGGACATAAGATTTTACAGGCATCATGGAGTTGATGTTATAGGGATTATGCGGGCTCTCTACCATGATGTTAAGGCAGGCAGCATTGTCCAGGGAGGAAGCACGATAACCCAGCAGCTCGCAAAGATGCTTTTTCTTAAGCCGGACAGGAGCATAAAAAGAAAGATAAAAGAGGCGGTAATTTCCATGCAGATAGAAAAGCGCTATACAAAAGATGAAATACTCGGACTGTATCTGAATCAGGCATATTTCGGGACGCGGGCTTACGGCATTGAGGCGGCTTCACAGACATATTTTAAAAAATCAACAGATGAGCTTAATATAGCCGAAGCAGCGCTCCTTGCATCTCTGCCCAAAGCCCCGTCGCTGTATTCTCCTTTTAAGAATCCTGAGAGAGCTAAGGAAAGGAGAAAAAAGGTTCTAAAAGAAATGCTTAAGAATAAATTTATAACAGAGGCTCAGTTTAAGGATGCTGACAGGTTTCCACTGCCTGTAACCCCCGGTCTCGGAAAATATAATGTGCCGTATTTTATAGAAGCAATCAGGCAGGAACTTGAGAATAAATACGGAGACGAGTTGTACACTTCAGGATACAGGATATATTCCACCTTAAGTTCCGGTATGCAGAAGGCGGCGGAGGACGCGGTTAAAAGGGGACTTTTCTCTATAGGAAAAAGGGCAGGGACAGGCGTAGAGGCAGCGCTTGTTGCCGTAGACATTAAAACAGGCCATGTAAAAGCTATGGTTGGCGGCTCTGATTTTTGGAAAAACCAATTTAACCGGGCAGTTCACGCACTAAGACAGCCGGGCTCTGCATTCAAGCCGTTTGTTTATACTGCTGCAATCGAAAAAGGCATGACATCGCAGGAGAAAATAGTTGATTCTCCTATTTTTTTGAAGGGTTCTAAGCCCGGTGAAGTATGGTCTCCAAAGAATTATGACGGCAATTATTATGGAAACGTTACACTTAAGACTGCCCTTGCCCAGTCGTTGAACGCCGCTACTGTGAGGCTTGCAGATAAACTTGGCATAAATAATGTTATAGAAACGGCAAAGAGGCTTGGCATAAAGAGCGAACTTCAGCCTTACGCATCTCTTGCGATTGGGGCTTCTGATGTGACCTTGATTGAAATGGTCTCGGCTTACTCGGTATTTGCTTCCGGTAAAAGAGTGAACCCTATTTTGCATGAAAAGATACTTGGCAGGGATGGAAGAATCGTAGAGGAAACACGGCCAGCAGCAGAATATCTGCTTTCAGAGAAGACCGCAGAAGAGATGAAGATTCTTCTCAGGGCTGTTGTAGAAGAAGGGACTGCACAGAGCGCTAAGGAACTGAAAGTACCTGTTTACGGCAAGACAGGCACTACAAACAATTATACTGATGCATGGTTTATAGGTTTTGATGACAGGCTTGTGGTTGGCGTCTGGGTTGGAAGGGATAACCACAAGCCAATTGGCAAAAAAGAGGCAGGTTCAAGAGCAGCCCTGCCGATATGGATTGAGTTCATGAAAAAAGCGCCTCTACAAATTCCTGAGGAACAAAATCCCTGAGGTCGTCAATACCTTCTCCGATTCCTATAAGCCTCACAGGTATGCCGAGTTCTTTCCTTATCGCAAATACGATTCCGCCCTTTGCCGTGCCGTCAAGCTTTGTGAGCGCAACACCTGTAACACCGACTGCTTCGTTGAATATCTGCGCCTGCCTTAACGCATTCTGTCCTGTGGTTGCATCAACAACAAGCAGAACTTCCTGAGGCGCATGAGGCAGTGATTTTTGCACAACGCGCTTGACCTTTTTCAATTCCTCCATCAAAGGGCTTTTTGTGTGAAGCCTGCCTGCTGTGTCAATAATAACAATGTCAATCTTTTTATGTTTTGCAGACTCTATCGCATCATACGCAACAGCAGCAGGGTCAGAACCGCTCTGGTGCTTAACAATAGAGGCGCCTGATCTTTCAGCCCATATCTCAAGCTGCTCTATCGCGGCAGCCCTGAAGGTGTCAGATGCTCCAAGCAGAACTGAATGCCCCTCTGACCTGAACCTGCTTGCAAGTTTGCCGATAGTAGTAGTCTTGCCTACGCCGTTAACGCCGACCGTCAGGATAACAAAGGGCTTCTCACCGAACAGGACAACAGGCGAAGAGGAGCCGAGCAGGGAAATCATTTCCCTCTTTAAAAACTCTTTTGCTGAAACGCTGTCTTTGACCGCGCCTTTTTTAATCTTGTCTTTCAAGGAGTTGACAATTTCTGCCACGGCATGCACTCCGATATCAGATGTTATAAGTATTTCTTCAAGTTCATTGACAGCTTCTTCGTCAATCGTTCCACGCATTAAAACAGATTCGACTTTTTCAATAAACCCTTTTCTTGTTTTTGCAAGCCCTTGTTTTAATCTGTCCAATAAACCCATCAACCCTCCTGATTTTCTTTTCTCCTGATATAATACACCATGAACTTTTATAAATTCATAATCGCCCGCCTTAACGGCAGGGATATTAAAAAGGAATTTGACTATTATCTTGGGCTTGTAAAAAAAGGCATTGCAGGGTTCATTGTTTTCGGAGGAGAGCTGAACACAGTAAGGCAGGGGATAAGTGAACTTCAGAAGGAAGCGGATGATTGTTTAATCATTGCCTCTGACCTTGAGCAGGGGCTGGGACAGCAGATTCAAGGAGGAACGGTTTTCCCACCTGCAATGGCGATAGCAGGAGCGCTCAAAAGCGCTCAGGGGTCAGGGGTTAGGGGCCAGGGGTTAGGACTCTTGAGAAAAATTTTTAAAGCAATTGCAGTTGAGGCAAGATATGCCGGCATAAATACAATCTTTGCTCCTGTTCTGGACATAAACACTAACCCCCAAAATCCGATTATCTCAACAAGGGCGTTTGGAGAAGACCCTGAAAATGTCTCTTTTTTCGGATGCGAGATGATAAAGACATTTCAGTCCCATGGCATTACTGCCTGCGGCAAACACTTTCCGGGACACGGCGATACTGCAATTGATTCGCACATAAAACTCCCGAAAATAAAAAAAGATATCAAAACCCTATCAAAGACAGAGCTTGCGCCATTCAGGAATGCAGTTAAAACAGGCGTGAAGATGATTATGATGGGGCATCTGAATGTTCCGGCATTAGACCCGTCAGGCATCCCTGCATCGCTCTCGCAAAAGGCGGTCAGTTATCTCAGAAGCAATCTCGGATTTAAAGGTATTGTAATTACAGATGCCATGAACATGGGAGGTATCGGCAGATATTCGGAGGAAAAGGCAGCGCTTATGTCACTTGCCGCTGGAGTGAATATTATTCTTCATCCTTCTAATCCTGATAAAACAGCTTTATATTTAGCAAGGCAGGAAAATAAATTCAATTCAAGGCGGCTGGATTCTTTCCGTAAAAAGCTCGGCTGTGTGCAGTCAGTATCTGTGCCTGATTTTGCATCATACAGAAGGCTTTCTGAAAAATTGACAAAAATGGCAATAAAGGCATCAGGCGGTTTTGGTGTTAAAAAGCAGCTCTTGCTTATTATCCTTGATGATGACAGCGCAGACAGCGGCAGAGTTCTTTGTTCTGCATTGAAACAGAAATATGACGCATTGCACTGCGTGAGATTCAAAAGAGACGAAGCTCTTACTTTCAGCAAACCTCAGAAACACAGGGATGTTATTACTGCGGTTTTTTCAAAAACAAAGGCATGGAAGGGAGCGCCGAGCAACTGGCTGATACATTCTATGAAAAAACTCATGAAACAGACAGATGTGTTCATATCTTTTGGAAGTCCATACCTTCTCAATGGGATACAAAAAGACATTACAAAGATATACGCATACTGGGATTCTGATATCGGTCAGAAAGCAGTTGCAGACTTGTTTTGATTTTTTGTATACTCAGGACATAAGCTCAAAGGTAACATATTGGGTAAAACATTACACGATACTTTATAATGTTGTTTGTAACCGATTGATTTTTACTGAAAAAGTTACGATACATATGCGACGTTAAGGAGTAATGGATCATTATGCC
>JASEHP010000137.1 GCA_030018605.1 Thermodesulfovibrionales bacterium | reverse complement strand
GGTGCGCCCCTTTTTTACCCTATTTCATTTTCACACAAGAAAGTTTACACTACCTCAATGTACAAGCTCAGCGAGGAACCTCCAATAGTCAAGCTTGTAACTATGCTGCTTGCCAATGCCGCAACAATAAGCGCAAGCGATGTCCATATTGAACCCGGAGAAAAGTCTGTTCAGGTCAGATATAGGATAGATGGTATTCTGAAGGCTGCAGTTAAATATCCAAAGCACATCCATGACTCGGTTGTTTCAAGGGTAAAGATTATTTCAAATTTAGACATCACGAACAGGAGACTTCCGCAGGACGGCAGGAGCAAACTGCGATTCGAAAACAGGGATATCGACCTGAGAGTTTCCACGATGCCTTCCTTCTATGGCGAAAATATCGTTATAAGACTGCTGGACTCAGCAACAGGACTTATTCCCCTCGGCAAGCTCGGCATTCCGGAGCATATACTTAAGCCTTTGATAGACGTATTCAGCCAGCCGCAGGGGATGCTGCTTGTCACAGGGCCTACAGGGAGCGGGAAAACTACGACGCTCTATGCAATCTTACGGCAACTGAACGAAGAGGAATCGCATATTGTCACTATAGAAGAACCAATAGAATATCAGCTCGCCGGCATAACACAGGTAGGAGTTAACGAAGCCTTTGGGCTTTCTTTTCCGAATGTGCTGCGTTCCACGTTAAGACAGGACCCTGACATCATTATGGTAGGCGAAGTCAGAGACTTTGAAACAGCCAAGATTGTAGTGCGCGCTGCCCTTACAGGGCATCTCGTATTAAGCACCCTCCACACCAATGACACCGTGGCTACAGTCACAAGACTATTGGATAGCGGCTTAGATCCATACCTGATAAGTTCATCCGTATCAGGCATTCTTGCACAGAGACTTTTAAGGAGAATATGTCCTGATTGTAAAGCCGAGTCTGACCCTCCAGCAGACCTGACAAGATGGGAACTCCCGCCGATAGAAACATTTTACAAAGGAACGGGCTGCAAAAAATGTATGCACACAGGATATAAAGGCCGTATTGGAGTATATGAATTTTTACTTATGAACACAAACCTTAGAAGGTTGATTGCCAGGCGCGGCACTGCAGATGAATTATGGGATGCAGCAAGAGAAGACAGCATGATAACTCTTTTTGAGGATGCAATATCAAAGGTAAAGGAGGGGATCGCAACATTTGATGAGGCAATCTCAAATATTCCATACGCACATGCAGATGCCAGGAAAGAAGAGAAAGGAAGTTGAAGTAAAGAGCAGCTCTATCTAAGAATGCCTTCAACGGCAGACAACAGCAGCACAAACTGAACATTCACTTCTTTTGGCCTTGAATATTAGCCGCATAAATTTAAAATGACGTTTAAGATTCTGGCAGACATTGTTGTATCTGCGCATTTCCTCTGGATATTATTTCTTATCTTCGGCGCATTCTTTGGCAGGAAAAACAGGCTTATAAAAATCTTCCATATCCCAGGGCTTGCATTTGCATTTGTCATCCAGTTGTTCGACTGGTACTGCCCACTCACCCATCTTGAGTTCTGGCTGAGAGCACAACACAACCCTGCCTTAACATACAGCGGCTCATTCATTATCCACTATCTTGAAAAGCTAATTTATATAGAAATCCCTTCCTGTCTAATTCTCCTGCTCACGATTCTTTTATGCGGATGCAATGCGTGGATTTACATAAGAAAAAAGAATTTAAATGCTTAAAAGCGCCTTTAATGCCCTCGCTGCCTTTTCAGGAGACGGATAAACAGGGATTTTTGCTTTTTCAAAAAGAGCAGTCAGTTTCTTTGCTATGCCGCTTTGCGCGATATGAAAAACTATGGGCTTATTTATATCCGCCCTGCAAGCCTTTATCATCTCAGGAAGCCTCTCTGTAATCCCATAGACATTTGACAGGGCAATAACCAAAAATCCATCGTAGTCATCTTTTAATTCATTAAGTGTTATAACATAATCCTCATCTCTCACCTGTGCCGTGAGGTCAATAGGATTGTTGATTCCGTAAAAATGCGGGAATATCTCTTTGAGCTTATCTGTTTTATCATCCGGCAGTTTTGCCACATCAAGCCCCTGCCTCATGCATTCATCGGCAGCCAAAACTCCGGAGCCTCCGCCGTTTGTGATGATAAGAACTCTGTTGCCAATTTTCCCTTTTTTCTTTTCGCTCGTCGCTCGTCCCTGAAATGCAAGCGCCTTTGTAGCATCAATAAGCACATCAAAATCCTCTACTTCACGGACTCCAAATTGTCTGAGTATGGAATGAAAAACCTCATATCTGCCTGCGAGCCTTCCTGTATGCGAGAATGCCGCTGCCTGGCCGCTTAATCCCTTGCCTGCCTTGAGAATAAGCAGCGGTTTTTTCTCTGATAAGATTTTTGCTTTTTCAATAAACTTCTTCCCATCGCTTAGTGACTCAATGTATGAAATCACGACGCCGGTGGTTTTATCTTTAGCAAGGTATTCATATATATCTGCCTCATTGATATCTACTGCATTGCCGTATCCAATTGCCTTTGATACGCCTGTGTTTGAAATCTCAAGTTCTCCGAGCAGGCAGCTCAAGATTGCGCCACTCTGAGATACAACAGCCACATTTCCTTTTTTAGGCCTTTTCAGTCTCTCGTACGGAAGGAAAAATGTATCAAGCTTATGATGCGGGTTATATATACCCATGCAGTTTGGGCCGAGGATTCTCACGCCGGCCTCTTTGCCTGCCTTTATAACTTCATCCTGAAGCTCGTTCTCCCCAATCTCCGCAAACCCTGAACTTGCAATGATCACGCTTTTTGTCTTGCCTGCGAGCTCTCTGAGTATGCCTGAAACTTCCGATGCCGGCCTCATGATTATTGCCAGATCAACAGGTTCCGGAATATCAAGGGCAGAAGGATACGCCTTTAAACCCATTAGCTCGCTGTATTTAGGATTTACAGGATAAACAGCGCCCTTGAATTTGAGAAGATTCTTAAGTATCACGCCGCCGAGCTTTTCCTCGGTATGCGCCGCGCCGATTAAGGCAATGGATTTGGGCTTGAAAAGTGAATCAAGACTCATGTGTCCCTTCACGCGCTTCCAATAAACAACAGCGCAGGGTCTTCAAGGTATTGAATCACCTTTGACAAAAACTTTGCCGAGTCAACACCATCTGTCACCCTGTGGTCAAAGGTAAGCGATAACGGCAGGATTTTTCTGATAACAATCTGCCCGTCCTTAACCCACGGCTTTTCGGAAATCTTTCCTGTGCCGAGAATCGCAACATCAGGATAATTGATTATCGGAGTCGCAAACCAGTCTCCGAAATGACCGTAATTTGTGATTGTAAAAGTGCTCCCCTTTATCTCTTCAAGCATTATCTTTCTCTCTCGCGCTTTAACGCTTAATCCCTGAATCTCTGAGGCGAGTTCAAGGATGGTCTTTTTGTCGGCATTCTTTATCACAGGAACCATGAGTCCGTCAGGCGTGTCAACTGCGATTCCGATGTTGTAATATTTTTTAATAATTATCTCTTCCCTTGTCTCATCCACAGAGGCATTTAACAAAGGGTGTTCTGCAAGCGCATGATGAACAGCCTTTATGAAAAATGGCAAGAAAGTTAAATGTATCCCCTTTTCAATCAGCGCCTTCTTTTCCCTTTCCCTCAAACTCCATAATTCAGTAATGTCTGCCTCATCCATGCCTGTTACAAATGCAGTCGTCTTCTGGGCTAAGGTGAGGTTCTTTGCTATTGTGCGGCGGAGTCCTTTTATCGCCAGTCTCTCTATAGCACCGTACTGGTCTTCGGTCTTCTTGCCTTTTTCAGAAACCTCTGCAACGTCATCTTTTGTAATGCTTCCGCCAGGCCCTGATCCTTTAAGGGTTTCAAGTTTAACGCCAAGCTCTTTAGCAAGCGCCCTTACAGCAGGTGTTGCCAATACTTCTTCTTCCTCTTCAGGTAATACACCAACAACAGAAACGGATTTGGGCTTTCCAATCGGCTTTTCTTCCATCGATTCTCCTTCTTCAGCAATGGTCATCAGAGCCTCTCCAACCTTTGCAATTTCGCCCTCTTCTTTATTGATTTTCAAGACCTTCCCTTTTTTAGGCGATGGGACTTCCACCACTGCCTTGTCTGTCTCTATCTCAAGAACAGTCTGATGTTCTTCAATGGCATCGCCTTCTTTGACAAGCCATCTCCGTATCTCGCCCTCGGTTATTCCTTCGCCTAAATCAGGCAGAACAAAATCATAAGGCATAACGCTCTCCTTTATCCATTCACTCTGTTTTTTATTCAATAAAAGGATACCACGCATGTAAAAAGCAGTCAATTTTATAAATCTTTCTTGTTCTACCAATTTAGAAATGTCCTATTCTTGCCAATTTAGAAATGTCCGCTTT
>JASEHP010000136.1 GCA_030018605.1 Thermodesulfovibrionales bacterium | reverse complement strand
AAAGCGGACATTTCTAAATTGGCAAGAATAGGACATTTCTAAATTGGTAGAACACCGCAAGAAATGCTCTGGAGAAACTCGATAGATTATAATGCTATAATTATCAAAAGGAGCGTTGCTTTTGAAAAAGACAAAACTATACCTTGATACCTCAGTACCATCATTCCTGTTTGCAGACGACTCTCCGGAAAAGCGTGAGGTAACGATAAAGTTTTGGGATATTCTAAAGCTGGGGTTATACGATATTGTTATTTCAGATATTCTCTTGAGTGAAATATCGCGATCTGAATCACCTTCTTCTCAGGAATTAGAAAACAAACTGTCAGAAATCATTTTGGAAATCGTCTCTGTCAATGAAGACATCTTTTTACTGGCTCAGAAATACATTGATGAAGAAATTATCCCTCAAAAATATCAAGATGACGCATTGCATATAGCCCTTGCTACTTACAGCGAAGCTGACGCACTCATCAGTTGGAATTTCAAACACATGGTGAAATTAAAGACTATTCGTGGCGTAAACGGGATAAATAGGATGCTTGGCTTAAAAGAGTTAGAAATATTAACCCCTCAAAGCTGGATTCAGGAGGACAACAATGAATGAATCAAAAACTATGAAAGAGCTTCATTCCCTCAGAGAGATAAATTATGAGCGAATGAAAAAACTGTCTGTAAAAGAGCAGATTAAGACGATTCAGGCAGAGGCAGAACCGCTTAAGAAAAGACTTTTAGAAAAAATAAGAAAAAGGGAATTACCCACAGCAGACAGATAACAAACCGCTCAACGCCGATGCTTATTACGCTCAGCTTCATTCGCACGGGTTAGCTCGGGCGTTACACGCTGTCAAGCATGTGGCCTAATTTCTTTTTCTTTGTCTTGAGATAAATGATATTTTTATCATGAGGCTTTGTTTCTACAGGAACCCTCTCAACTACCTTTAGCCCGTATCCTTCAAGCCCGACAATCTTTTTGGGGTTATTTGTCATCAGCCGCATCTTTCTTACTCCAAGGTCAACAAGTATCTGAGCGCCGATGCCGTAGTCCCTGAGGTCAGGTTTAAATCCGAGTTTTATGTTTGCCTCAACTGTATCCAGCCCTTTATCCTGAAGCTCATACGACTTCAATTTGTTAACAAGCCCTATGCCCCTTCCTTCCTGCCTCATATATAAGACAACGCCTTTCCCTTCTTTTTTTACGAGTTCCATAGCATTGTGGATCTGTTCCCCGCAGTCGCACCTCTTTGAACCGAACACATCGCCTGTAAGACATTCTGAATGCACCCTCACAAGCACCTCGTCTTCGTGCTTTATCTCGCCTTTGACAAGGGCGATATGAACATTGCTGTCCATATCATTGGCGTAGGCAACAGCCGTAAAATCTCCGCCGAATTCGGTCGGCAGCTTTGTCACTGCTATACGCCTTACAAAAAGCTCAGCCCTCATCCTGTATCTTATGAGGTCTTTTACCGTAACTATTTTCATGCTGTGTTTCTTTGCGAATTCCGCAAGCTGGGGCACCATTGCCATTGTGCCGTCATCATTCATAATCTCGCAGATAACGCCAGCAGGGTAAAGCCCTGCAAGCCTTACAAGGTCAACAGAACCCTCTGTCTGTCCGGCTCTCCGGAGCACTCCGCCCCGCTTCGCCCGCAAAGGGAATATATGTCCAGGCTTTGAAATATCTTCAGGCTTTGTATGCGGATTTATTGCCGTTAGTATCGTGGTTGCCCTGTCAGAAGCTGATATGCCTGTTGTAACACCTTTCTTTGCCTCTATGGAAACTGTAAACGCTGTTCCAAAGGGCGAGGTATTGTCATCCGTCATCATCTGAAGTTTCAGTTCTTCCACGCGTTCAGGAGTAAGCGAAAGACATATAAGCCCCCTGCCGTATTTCGCCATGAAATTAATTGCATCAGGAGTCACCTTCTCTGCTGCCATGCAGAGGTCTCCTTCGTTTTCACGGTCCTCATCGTCTACAAGAATGACCATCCTGCCTTTTGCTATGTCCTCAATTGCCTCGTCTATTGTATTAAATTTATATTTTTCCATTTTTTAGCCCCCAGCCTTCAGCTTTCAGCTATCAGCCCTGATTTTCGCTGACAGCTAATAGCTTGCAGCTATTTTATATATCCCTCACTCATCAATGTATTCATAAACCTAACGTCTTTCCCGTCAGTCTTACTCAAAAACTTCGCTACATATTTCCCTAAAATATCCGCCTCAATGTTTACGGTATCGCCTGTTCCCTTAAATCCTATCGTAGTAAGCCTTGCCGTATGCGGAATAATAACAATTGTAAAACTGCCATTTAAAACATCAACAACTGTAAGGCTTATGCCGTCAACAGCAACCGAGCCTTTTCCCACAAGAAAATTCATTACCTTTGCCGGAGCGCTGATTTCAATCTTAAGCATATCGCCGGTGTTTACCTTTGAGCGCATAGTCCCGACTGCATCAACATGCCCTGTAACAAAATGGCCTCCTATTTTTGTGTCAGGGCTCAGTGAAGGTTCAAGGTTAACCTTGTCCCCTCTTTTAAGTCTGCCGAGATTTGTGCTGTGAAGAGTTTCGTCAGAGAGGTCAAAAGAAAGCAGGCCAGAGTTTTTCTCTATGACAGTAAGACACGCACCGTTAATAGCAATACTGTCTCCAAGTTTTGCGTTGGATGCGACTTCGCCTGCCTTTAGCAAAAGCACTGCGCCTCCGCTGCGCATCTTAACGGATATTATTTCCCCCATCTCAGTTATAAGCCCTGTAAACAAATCACTCCTCTACATCAATTGTAAAGTCAAAGGTTTTCTGATATATCCCCAATATATCCACTTCCTCTGACCACGCTGTTTTCACCCTCATGCCCCGGGTTGTCTTCACAACTTCTATATCCTTCTCTTTGATTGGGATATTTAATTCCTGCGCCCGCTCAAAGACCTGAGCCTTTGTCCTTTCAATATCCCAGCTGACACTAACACGTGCAATCTCCTTTGCATCTGTCTTGAGCAATGTATGCCTGTAAAAAGGCATACCAAACTGCAAGCCCGCGTACATAAGAAATGCGATAAGTCCAAGGATAAAAATAAACTTAAAAAATCCTTCCTCGTTGTCGAGCATTTGCGCCTTTTTCAATGTATCAGACTCCCAATCCTTCCGAACCTTACCCAGCTTTTCTCGCTGTCCCATGACCAGTAAAGAATAAGCGCCTTGCCTTTTATGTCCTTCATATCCACA
This sequence comes from Thermodesulfovibrionales bacterium, assembly GCA_030018605.1. Classification (GTDB taxonomy): domain Bacteria; phylum Nitrospirota; class Thermodesulfovibrionia; order Thermodesulfovibrionales; family UBA1546; genus UBA1546. Next base: position 1,229 of record JASEHP010000136.1, on the reverse strand, counting down.
TATCCCCAGTAGCGGCTGTCATAACTCTGGTCACGGTTATCACCCATTACAAAATACTTATTCTTGGGCACTATAACGGGCCCGAAATTATCCCTCGGCTCAATCCCCATCGGCCTCATAGAACTGTCTGTATGCTGCGCATACGGCTCATTTACCTTGTTCCCGTTAACATGCACCATCTTATTTTTTGATTCTATTACATCGCCTTCTATTGCCACCACTCTTTTTATGAAATCCTTCGAAGGATTCTCAGGGTATTTGAAAACTATTATATCCCCTCGCTCAGGTTTCTTGAACATAAGAGACCTCTTGTCCGAGAAGGGAATTTTTGTCCCATAAAGAAATTTGTTTACGAGAATATGGTCGCCTATAAGAAGCGTAGGAGTCATAGAACCTGACGGAATCTTGAATGCCTGTATAATGAATGTCCTTATCAGCATAGCAAGTATAAGCGCGGTGATTATCGCCTTTGCATACTCCCATATTATCTTCTTTTTGTTTGTCATTCAGCGTTTCTCCTCATTCACTGTGTCAATATTATATTACCTTATTGTGCTACCTTGCTCTCTATCTCTATGCCTGACTGCGCTGAAAATACAAGCCCTGCCGCCCCTATCATCCCTGCGTCATCTCCCAATAAAGAGGGGATGATTTTGACTTTATCAAAAAGAGCCTTAAATGACCTTCTTGATGCTTCCTTAACAGCTTCCTGCACATAGATGTTCCAAGCTCCGATAAGGCCTCCTGTGAGGATTATAGCCTCAGGGCTTATTATGTTTATTGTATTCGCAAGCCCGATTCCAAGATGCCTGCCTGCCTCTTTAAGCGCTTCTCTTGCAAGATTGTCGCCTTCAATCGCTTGTTTGTAAATATCCTCTGCAGTAATCTTATAAATATTACCATTGCAGCATTCTCTCAATAGGCTTTCATTTCCCTTTGCAAGGGCAGAAACCACTTTTGCATGTATTGCCTTTGCCGCCGCATACAATTCAAGGCAGCCATAATTCCCGCAAGGGCATTTCTCCCCATCCGCATTAATGCTCATATGCCCTATCTCAGCAGCGCAGTCAGCAAGCATTCCTTTATAAATTATACCGCTTCCAATGCCTGTGCCGAGCGTAAGAAGAACAAAAGAATTAAACTCTTTGCCTGCTCCTCCCCATTTCTCTCCGAATGCCGCGGCATTGGCGTCATTTTCAACCAGCACCGGAACAGGAAATTGCTTGCCC
>JASEHP010000135.1 GCA_030018605.1 Thermodesulfovibrionales bacterium | reverse complement strand
TTTCATGATTCAACAGAAGAAGCTTCGGTTACCATGTTAAATGATTTGACACGGGATAATTGGAGTTATCAGGCTTTTTCTCGCCAAAGCTAATTTTTTCTAACTCTCTGCCGTAAAACTTCAAACATAAGCACAGCGCTGGCAACTGAAACATTCAAGGAATTAATCATGCCCTTCATTGGGATACTGACAACAAAATCACACTTTTCATATACGGTCTTTCTTAACCCTCTGCCCTCTGAACCAATGACAATCCCGGTAGGCACACCGAAATCAACATCCCATGGCATATTCCTGGAGCCGCTCTCAGCTCCTATTATTGTAATATCTCTTTCCTTCATTTCAGAAATTGCATGTTTTATATTACTTACCTGTGACACGGGCACATACTCAACTGCACCTGCAGATGCCTTTGCTACAGCAGGGCTTAATCCTGCGGACCTGTGTTCCTGCACAATCACTCCATGTACGCCCGCTGCATCAGCAGACCTTAAGATTGCGCCTACATTGCCGGGGTCCTCTATGCAATCTAGGATTAGGAAAAACGGAATCTCATTTCTTTTTTTGGGAATATCAAGTACCTCGTAAAGATCCGCATATCCTTTTTCAGAAACCTTTGCTGCGAGCCCCTGATGCCCCTTGGGAAATCTCTCATTAAAAAAAGCAGCGTCAACTGTCCTGAGAGCAATCCCTCTGCTCTCTGTCTCTTTTTTTATAAGGAAGAGCTTCTCATGCCTTCCTGAGGAGATATAGACCTCTTTTACATTCCTTCGTGCTCTCAATGCCTCGAGAACAGGATTTAAACCATATATCCACATTGAATTGAGTTATCAGGTATCCCTTCTAAAGATTTCCCAGTTTTGCTTATTCTACTATATCTTCATGGGTTACCGAAAGAATTAAAAACTTAATAAAACTAATAGAATTTGTTGAGAAAATTATCTTCGGCGGCGATTCGCGCGGAGTTTCCGAATAGGCTGGCGCCCGCCCTGTTTCCCGATTGCGCCGGAAACAGCATCCAGTATTGCCTCCGCAGCATTATCCTTTGTCATCACAGGCAATGACAGTTCTTTATTTTTTCTTATAATCGTTATCTTATTCGTATCCACGTCAAAACCCGAGCATGGCGCCGTGACATCATTAAAAACAACTATGTCCGCATTCTTTCGTATGAGTTTTTCCTTTGCCCTGTCAAGCCTTCTGCCTGTTTCCGCAGCAAACCCCACAAGAAAGGGTTTATTTTTTAACTTCCCCAGTTCAGAGAGGATATCAGGGGCGCTCTTAAAATTTACGGATAGTCTACCTGATTTTTCTATTTTTGCTTTTTCTTCCTTCTCAGGAGAGAAATCTGCCGGAGCAGCAGCCATTATAACAACATCGGTTGCGGGAAGGGATTTAAATACTTCATCTCTCATTTCCCTGGTTGTCTCTACAGTGTGAAATGCCTTCAAGCCATGAGGCTTTTCTATATTTGACGGCCCGCTGACTAATATAACTTCGGCGCCGCGTCTGATACACGCCCTTGCAAGCGCATACCCCATCTTGCCGGATGACCTATTGGAAAGAAATCTTACGGGGTCAAGATATTCGCGTGTCGGGCCTGCGGTTACAATAACTTTTTTTTTAAAAAAGTCTTTCTTGCTGAATGCTGATTTTATTGTCTCTATGATTTCACTGACATCAGCCATTCTTCCGATTCCTTCTTCCCCGCATGCAAGGGTTCCCTTATCCGGACCAACCTGAATAATACCATATGCAGTCAGACGCCTGAGATTTTCCTGAAAAATGGGGTTATCGTACATCCTCCAGTTCATTGAAGGAGCAATGACAACCCTGCCCTTAAAAGAAAGAAAGCATGTGCTAAGGAGGTCATCTGCTATTCCATTGGCAAACTTGCCTATTATATTTGCAGTGGCAGGAGCGATTAACATGATGTCCGTTTCCTTGGGAAGATTTATATGGGACATAGGGTCGTCAAAGAGGTTAGAGTAGACTTTATTTCCAGCAGCTATCTCAAGTGATAAAGGGGTAATAAAATTTTTCGAGGCATCGGTCATTATTACATTAACCGACGCCCCTTCATCTTTCAGTCTTCTGACTAAATCAACAGACTTGTAAGCCGCTACCCCGCCTGCCACACCCAGAAGTATCTTCTTATTCTTCAATACCTTCTTCTTGTTTTTCACCGAAAAGCTCTTCAAGCGCCTTTTTGTCCATAGTCTCTTTTTCGTGCAGATATACCTTCAGGTCTTTCTCTAGTTCCGTTAGTTCTTCAGGTGTGGCTTCTCTTCTCTTCTCCTCAAGCAGCCTTCTGTAATCAAACTTCTTTGCCTCTTCTTTTGCTTTTACCGCCTCTTCTCCTACGAGAAACTCAAGCTTGCCCATAGCCGCCTCTTCAATGGCTATGGCAGTTACCTTTTTTGACTTTGTCTGAATCTTCGGTTTAACGCCTACAGAAAGTTCTTTAGCCCTCTGCGAAGCTATCATCACAAGCCTGTATCTGCCGTCAATTTTCTTTTTATCAATCTCTACTGGAAGCGAAATAATGTCCATTTACTGTATCCTCCGCATCAAAAAATTTTTCTTTACCCATAATGGATCTATATTATCCGTACGTAATTTTTCTGAAGATATTATTGCCTTCATCTCCTCTATCGCCGTGTTAAACACGGTGTTTATTATAACATAATCATATTTTTTGTATTCCCGTATCTCATCAACTGCCCTTCTATGCCTTCTTTGTATCTCTTCTTTTGAATTGCACATCCGTTTTTTAAGCCTCTCCTTGAGTGCTCTCAGTGATGGAGGGAGAATAAAAATATAAATGCCGTACTTGCATTTTTTCCTTATCTGTCTTGCTCCCTGCGTATCTACATCAAGTATAACGTCTATGCCTTTATCCAGCATAGCCGCAAGCCTCTTTCTGGAAGTGCCGTACAGATTGCCGTGAACCTCTGCCCACTCTATAAATTCATCTTTATCCGCCATACGCCGGAACACATCTTCCTTTCTAAACGTATAATCCCTATTATTAATCTCCCCATGTCTCATGGGTCTTGTCGTATAAGAAACAGAATGCCTTAGATTCGGCATTGTTGAACTAAGCTTCTGGCACAAAGTAGTCTTCCCTGCCCCTGAAGGAGCGGAGACGATAAACAGCCTCCCCCTATTCTTCCTCTTCATCGGTTCCGGTCTTTCCTTCAAAAAATCTCTGCGTAATGGTCTCAACCTGCAGGGCGCTGAGGATAATATGGTCGCTGTCGGTAACTATTATGGAACGGGTCCGCCTTCCCTCTGTTGCATCCACGAGCTTGCCATGCTTTCTTGCTTCTTCCCTAAGCCTTTTCATCGGAGCAGAACCTGGCGTAACTATAGCAACAACCTTTGATGCTGTCACTACATTTCCGAATCCTATGTTTACAAGAGCCGGGCCTAAATAACCTTTTTTCATAAACACCTCTAACAAAAGTGTTCAGTGTCAGTTAACAGTATCAGTCTTTCACTGACACTAATCACTGTCACTGTATATTCTGCACCTGTTCTCTGATCTTCTCTATCTCGCTCTTCATCTCTATGATGATATTTGCGATCCTGTAATCGCCTGCCTTTGATGCAACGGTATTTGCTTCCCTGTTGAACTCCTGCGTCAAAAAATCCAGCTGCTTGCCTATTATATCACCGCCTTGAAGAATTTTTCTGAATTGCTTTATGTGGGCATCTATCCTTACGAGTTCTTCCGTTATATCCCTCTTTTCAATCATAATGGCAACTTCCTGTAAAACCCTGTCTCTGTCATATTCCACGCCGTCAAGAAGCTCCCTCAGCCTCTCACGGAATTTAATTTTATAATCCTCAATAACATCAGGCATCACTGACCAAAGGTCTTTGTTTAGAGACTCCACTCTGTCTGCCGTATTAGAAATGTCTTCTGCTATCGCCCTTCCTTCTTCGACTCTCATCTTTTCAAGCTGCTCCATCGCCGCCTTAAATGCGCCATACAACAAACCGCTGTCGCATTCCTGGCTCCCGGCAAGGAAAAGTTCTTTATAACTTAGAAGTGTCTGTATCTCTATGGCGCCAGGTATTGACAGCCGGGACTGCAATGCCTTAAGGCTTTCGTATACATCCTTAGCAAGTTCCTCATTGAATTTAAGCCCTGACTTACTGTCGCCCACCGCTGAAACTGAAACATCAAATTTGCCTCTGGCAAATTTTTCCTTAAGCATCTTTCTCATGGGAATCTCATACTCGCTCAATAATTGCTGAAGTTTCATGGAAATATCCATAAACCTGTGATTCAGCGAGCGTATCTCCACCCTGAAACCGTTTTTTTCAGCCGAGCCGAATCCTGTCATGCTCTGTATCATAGCCACACTAAAATATAAACCAGCCGCTATATTTAGTCAAATTACCGCATTAAATCATCTAAAATGTAACCGGGAAGGTACTGGTTAAATCATCTAAAA
>JASEHP010000134.1 GCA_030018605.1 Thermodesulfovibrionales bacterium | reverse complement strand
AATAGGACATTTCTACTTTGGTAAAACCGGACATTTCTATTTTGGTATTACAATGGATTTTTTAGAATGGTTTTTTGCTATAATTCATGAAATGATAAAAAGACTTATCTTTGCGCTTATACTGCTTGCCATTGTCATTATATCAGGGACAGCCGGCTATGTCCTGATAGAGAGATGGGGCATACTGGATTCGCTGTATATGACGGTCATCACTATAGCTTCTGTGGGCTATATGGAGGTGAACCCTTTATCCCCGAACGGCAGAGTGTTTACCATATTTCTGATTATATTCGGAATGGGCGTTCTATTGTTCGGTATATCAACATTCACGGCATTTCTGGTTGAGGGTGAACTAAGCGAAATACTCAGGAGGAGAAAGATGGAGAGAAATATATCTGGATTAGAAGGGCATTATATTGTTTGCGGCATGGGAAGAATAGGGAAGCATATTCTAAACGAACTCCATAAGACGGAGAGGCTGTGCGTTGCCATAGATAAAAATGAGGAGGAATGCAAAAGGCTCGCAGAAGAAGAAAAGTTATTCATTAAGGGCGATGCAACGAGCAGTCCGGTTTTAAGGGGTGCAAATATCATGCATGCAAAGGGAGTGTTCTGCGCCCTTCCGACGGATGCTGAAAATCTTCTCCTTGTCCTTACGGCAAGAGGCATTAACCCTTCAGTGAGAATTGTTGCAAGGGCAGAAGAAGACGAGTCTGAAGAAAAGATGAGAAGGGCAGGCGCTGACGGTGTAGTCCTGCCTGAATTCATAGGCGGGCTGAGGATGACGTCTGCTATGGTCAGGCCTGAAGCTGTCACATTTCTGGATAAGATGCTGAAGGACCAAGAAGAGGTCTACAGGGTTGAGGATGTTTTTGTGGATGCCGGTTCTGTCCTTGCAGGCAAGACACTGAAAACGTCAGGCCTTATGGAGAAAAAAGGATTCTCAGTAGTTGCGCTAAGAAAAGGCGATAAATACATGTTTAATCCATCCTGCGATGAAAGGATTGAAACAGGGGATGCCGTTATACTTATAGGTGAATCAAAAATCATCAGAGAGGTTAAAACAGTCAGGCGATAATTAACAGTGGGATGGATGAAAGAAGAAATATAACCAAAGCTGCAGGACTTATGTCCGTGGCCACATTTATCAGCCGTGTCCTAGGCTATGTGAAAGACATGATACTTGCGGTATATTTCGGGGCTACAGGACTCTCAGACGCCTTTTTTGTTGCATTCAGGATTCCTAATCTTTTAAGGGAGCTTTTTGCAGAGGGTTCAATGTCATCTGCGTTTATACCTGTACTTACAGAGTATAAGACAAAGCATGGCGCAGAAGAGGCGAAGAGGCTTGTCAGGGCGGCATTGACATTTATCCTGACATTTGTCGGCGTAATATGCCTGCTTGGGATTATATTTGCTCCTGCAATTGTTACGACAATAGCTCCGGGTTTTTTAAATATGCCCGAGAAATTTTCCTTAACCGTTCTTCTCACGCGGGTCATGTTCCCGTTTCTTTTATTCATCAGCCTCGCGGCGCTTGTTATGGGCGCATTAAATTCAAGGCGCGTATTTTTTATTCCGGCATTGGCTCCGGCAATGCTAAATGTTTCAATAATAGTCACAGTTTTATCTCTTGCTTCAAAAATGGAACAGCCGATTGTTGCAGTCGCAATAGGAGTTGCATTAGGAGGGTTTGTCCAGTTTGTATTTCAGATACCGTCTTTTTTAAAAAGCGGATACAGCATTAAGCCTGAGTATGATTTAAGGCATCAGGGGCTTAAGAAGATGTCTGTTCTTGTGTTGCCTGCAACAATGGGGATGGCTGTTGCGCAGATAAATATTTTTATAAGCACAATCCTTGCGTCATACCTTGCTGCGGGAAGCATCACATATCTATATTATTCAATGCGCCTTATCCAGTTTCCTATCGGGATATTCGGGGTTGCGATGGGCATGGCTGTATTGCCCGCCTTATCGGAACACGCGCTGAAAGGAGATTATGACAAACTCAGGGATGATTTCTCTTTTGCTCTGAGACTGCTCTTTTTCATAACGATTCCGGCGATGGCAGGGCTGATTGCGTTAAGAGAGCCGATTGTCAATATTCTTTTTCAAAGGGGGGAATTTGACTATGCCGCAACAGCCGGAACTGCCGATGCGCTTCTGTTTTATTCCCTTGGCATATGGGCAATAGTCGGAGTCAGGGTTGTGACTGCAAGTTTTTATTCCATGCAGGACACGAAAACGCCGATAAAGATTCTTGTAGTTACGGTAATGACAAATATTATCCTTAGCCTGCTGCTGATGGGGCCGCTAAAACACAGCGGCCTTGCTCTTGCAAATGCTCTTGCTTCAACTGTAAACTTTCTTCTTCTGTTTTATTTTCTTAGGAAAAAGCTTGAAAGGATGGGAGCAAGAAGAATCATTAAATCTTTTTTGAAGATATCTTTTGCCTCTGCTGCCATGGGTGTTGCTGGCTGGTTTTTGCTTCACGGAGAACTATGGAAAGAAAGCGGCAGGAGTATGGAAAAGGCAGGTTACCTGTCGGGTGTTATAATGCTATGCTCTGTGGTTTATTTTTTTGTAAGTTATCTGCTTAAGAGTGAAGAAATGGGTTATATTGTCGGGTTAGTGAGAAAGAGGATTCAGGAGAGGTGATGAAATGCTCATAAAAAGCCTTGTGGTAGGGCCGCTCGAAGTAAACTGCTTTATTATCGCAGATGATAAAGCAATGGAGGCGATGATTATAGACCCCGGAGACGAGCCTGACAGGATAATGGAAATCATAGAAGAAAACAACCTCAAGGTAAAATATATTGTATGCACCCACGCTCATTTTGACCATGTAGGGGCTGTTGCTGATGTAAAAGGTGAAACAGGCGCAAAAGTAGTGATTCATAAAGATGAACTGGAGATTTACGATGGTGCAAAAGATCAGGCTGCATTCTGGGGATATGAACTTGAGCCGCTGCCTGAGCCTGACATGTTCGTGCAGGAAGGAGACAAGATTGAAATCGGGAATTTGAAATTTGAAATTCTTCATACCCCAGGCCATAGCCCCGGCGGGATATGCCTTTATGGCGCAGACGTTATATTTACGGGAGATACTTTATTTGCAGGCTCCGTCGGGAGAGCTGATTTTTATGGCGGAGATATGAATAAACTCAAGAAGTCTTTTTTGAGATTGATGTCACTGCCTCAGGACACAAAGGTTTTTGCCGGACATGGGTCGTCATCATCAATCAGGCAGGAAAAGGCAAACAATTTTTTTGTTGCGGAGATGTGAAATTAAAAGGAATAACAAAGAGAGAAATAAAGGATATGCGAGATTTTTGAGGTTAAATGATGTTTCCGCGCCTAAAATTAGCCAAAAAACTTCATTTTTCGGCTATATTCTCCTGTTGACTATAATGTCAGAAGTGGTAGTATAATATAAGGCTTTAAAGAGAAGGTTCAAAGTAACCACGATTTAAGCACAAACGGTCTTTGATTTAGAAATAGCTGTGCCAATGGGTATGGCATTTATTCTTCTCTGTTTTACCTTATAAAAACATTAGAGAGGTAAGATAGGGAGTTTTGTTCTTTGAAAACATAAAAGTAGGCCCCGTTAAAGTTTATTTGGTGTTTAAGTTTTTAATGAGAGTTTGATCCTGGCTCAGAACGAACGCTGGCGGCGTGCCTAACACATGCAAGTCGAACGGAGTCATTTTGAAGTAGCAATACGGATGGATGACTTAGTGGCGCACGGGTGAGTAACACGTAGGTAACCTGCCCTTAAGAGTGGGACAACCCCGCGAAAGCGGGGCTAATACCACATAAGACCACGAACTGAGATGTTAGTGGTAAAAGGAGCAATCCACTTAAGGATGGGCCTGCGGCCTATCAGGTAGTTGGTGAGGTAACGGCTCACCAAGCCTAAGACGGGTAGCCGGTCTGAGAGGACGGACGGCCACACTGGAACTGAGACACGGTCCAGACTCCTACGGGAGGCAGCAGTGGGGAATTTTGCACAATGGGCGAAAGCCTGATGCAGCGACGCCGCGTGGAGGATGAATGCCTTCGGGTTGTAAACTCCTTTTGCAGGGGACAATAATGATGGTACCCTGCGAATAAGCCACGGCTAACTCTGTGCCAGCAGCCGCGGTAAGACAGAGGTGGCAAGCGTTGTTCGGAATTACTGGGCTTAAAGGGCGCGTAGGCGGTAAGATAAGTCTGTGGTGAAATCCTATGGCTTAACCATAGAATTGCCTCGGAAACTGTTTTACTTGAGTCAGCGAGGGGATGGTGGAATTCCTGGTGTAGCAGTGAAATGCGTAGATATCCGGAGGAAGGCCGGTGGCGAAGGCGGCCATCTGGCGCTGAACTGACGCTGAGGCGCGAAAGCGTGGGTAGCAAACAGGATTAGATACCCTGGTAGTCCACGCCCTAAACGGTGGGCATTAGGTGTAGGGCTCGTAAGGGTTCTGTGCCGAAGGGAAACCATTAAATGCCCCGCCTGGGGAGTACGGCCGCAAGGTTGAAAC
>JASEHP010000133.1 GCA_030018605.1 Thermodesulfovibrionales bacterium | reverse complement strand
TATGATATTTAAAAATAATTTGCTATTTCTGGACACCGTTTTTTGTAATTATGCCAAAAAAGGGGACTATTTTAAAAGATAGGGCAACAGCAGCGGAAATTATAGATCAGACCGAAAAGATTCTGGAAGGAAGAAAATAATACAACCGCATCCAAAGCTCTACCTTATCACCTCAACCCCCATATACTTCCTTAATGCCTCTGGAATCATTACGCTTCCGTCTTTTTGCTGATAGTTTTCAAGGATGGCAACAACTGTTCTTCCGATTGCAAGCGCAGAGCCGTTAATGGTATGCACAAACTCCGTGCCTTTCTTGCCTTCACGCTTGAACCTGATATTAGCCCTTCTTGCCTGAAAGTCCTCAAAATTAGAGCATGAGGAAATCTCCCTGTATTTCTGCTGGCCCGGAAGCCAGACCTCAATGTCATAGGTCTTTGCTGATGAAAAACCGAGGTCTCCTGTACAGAGCGCAATAACCCTGTATGGCAAGTCAAGCCTTTGAAGAATGTCCTCAGCATCATTTGTAAGCTTCTCAAGTTCATCGTAAGAATCTTCCGGCTTCACGAATTTTACAATCTCAACTTTATTGAACTGGTGCTGTCTTATCAAGCCCCTCGTGTCTTTTCCGTATGAGCCTGCCTCGCGCCTGAAGCACGGCGTGTAAGCTGTGTAGTAAATCGGCAGCTCACTCTCGTTCAAAATTTCATCTCTGTGGATGTTTGTCACAGGAACCTCTGCGGTCGGAATAAGATAGAATTCAGGGTCTGCTGTTTTGAACAGTTCCATCTCAAATTTCGGAAGCTGTCCTGTGCCTGTCATAGATTCGCGGTTAACAAGCAATGGCGGCAATGTTTCCTTATATCCTTTAGATGTGTTCAGGTCAAGCATGAAATTCATCAGCGCCCTTTCAAGTTTTGCGCCCATGCCTTTCATCAATGAAAATCTTGCGCCTGCTATCTTTGACGCTCTGTCAAAATCTATGATGTCAAGCATCGCCGCAATGTCCCAGTGATTTAATGGAGCGCAGTCCAATTTCTTCGGAATGCCCCATTTGCGTATCTCAACATTTTCCGTCTCGTTTTTTCCAACAGGGACTGATTCGTGAGGGATGTTTGGGATAATTAAAAGCTCCTGCCTTGCTTCTTCTTCCAATATTTTAAGGCGTTCTTCTTTTTCAGCTATGAAGTCAGATATGTTTTTTGCTTCCGCCAAAAATGAAAGCACATCTTTCTTTTCTCTTTTTAATTTAGCTATCTCCTGTGAGACTTTATTTCTCTGCTCTCTCTTTCCCTCTATGAGCCTGAGGAGTTCTCTCCTTTCATTTTCTATTTTCAGAAACCTGTCAAGTATGGAGAGGTCATAGTTTCTCTTCCTGAGCGACTCTTCCACCCTTGCGGTATTCTCTCTCACAATCTTTACGTCAAGCATGTCTTCCCCCCGCAATGACAGTGTCTAATTATTGTGTATAATATATCGTAATGAGACATAAAAGTGAAGCGGTGATTTTCCTGAGATTATTTTTAGAAAACATTTTTTTATTCAAAAGGTCAAAAAATTCTTGACAAAAATTTCATGTTGCTGTAATTTATTTAGTTTAAGAGAGCAATGAAGCTCTTTAGATTAAAATCTGATATGGAGGTAGAGGGTTGCATGCTTTAGGTAAACATTTATTAGTGGAGCTTAAGGATTGTAATCCTGAAATTCTCAAAAGCCTCGACAAGGTAAGAAATGCAATGGTCTCAGCGGCAAAAAAGGCCAAAGCAACCATCATTGATGTATCCTTCCATGAATTCAGTCCATTCGGGATAAGCGGCATGGTAGTTATAGCTGAATCTCATCTCTCCATCCATACATGGCCGGAATACGGTTATGCGGCTGTAGACATCTTTACCTGCGGCGATATTATTAAGCCCGAAGTTGCCGCTCAGTTTCTGATTGAAAAGTTCGGATGCAAAAATCCGTCTGTTGTCGAGATGAAGCGCGGGATTCTCTCTCATTCAGGAGAGAGGCTGCCCTATAAGGTAAATTCTCCTGAACTGACTCTTGTCGCAGGCTGCAGGACTGCATAATCAGAAGTTGTAAGTTAATAGTTAGAAGTTAAGAGTTAAAGAAAAACCTCTACATTACACAGGAAGTTAACTCCTGCCTGCACAGAAAATACATAACTGCAAGTCTCTACTTCATTTCCCATGCTTTCGCATATTTCAGAAAAGTGTAATAACTGTAAAGCACTGCAAGCACTAACCCGTATCTGCCATCCAGCAACCCGAATCTGAAAAAAAACATCCTTATGAATGTAGCCAGCGGACGAATAAGAAAATCCAGTGTATTAGGCACAACCCCTGTTTTTTTAAGTTCCTTTGCCGCAAGCGTGGAATAGCTATCCATCCGCTTTAAATAATCGGAAACAGAATTATACGTATAGTGAATTAGGGGATTTTTAAGATGGGATATGCTCCCATTGACAATTACCTTCTCGTGCACCTCTCTGTCTTCAACTCTGCCTGAATGTTTTTTGAACAGCCTTAATGTATAATCAGGCCGCCAACCTCCGTGTTTTATCAACCTGCCCATAAAAAAGTTTTTCCTCGGCACATAAAAACCGTCATGGCTGTTTTTTTCTATTGCATTTATAACCTCTGTCTTCAGCTCAGGCGTAAATCTCTCGTCAGCGTCAAGTATAAAAACCCACGGGGATGCAGCAAGGTCAACTGCCGATTGTTTCTGCCTTGCAAATCCTTCCCACTCTTTCCGGAATACTTTATCCGTGTATTTCCTGCAGATTTCAACAGTCCTATCCGAGCTGAACGAATCAATAACAACAATCTCAGCGGCATCCTTTACGCTCTCAAGCGCGGCTTCAATGTTTGCCTCTTCATTTTTTGTCACGATTACAATTGAGACGGGTATCAATATCTTCCTCCGACCAACAGGGCATTTATAGAGCCTATGGCGACTTTTGTCTGGAGTTTTACAGGAATACGCTTTTCATCGTCTGTAAGCCAGATATAAATATCGCCTTTCTTATAAAATATGCCTTCTGATTTCATTAACGGCTTAATCAGAATTGTATCTACCGTTCCTGTTGGAAGCGTTACCTTTTCCTTTCTGAGCACCTGCACTTCAACGTTCCAGACTTTTTTGCTGTCAAAGATGGTCACGTAAACCGGCTCTCCGACAACAAGCTTCAGCGTCCTGAGATAATAAAAACTCGAAAGGGGGTCAAATACAAGAGAAGGCACATCAAAACTATGCTTCTCATTATTGATATGGTCTATATATGTAACTTTATTGCCGGAGTTGAAAATTACCTCTTTGTCTCTTCTATGCCTGCCTTCTCTTATCCTGAGCCTGTAATTGACAGGCTCTCCGACAAACATCAATGAGGATTTTTTTGCGAGGATGGTTTCTACCCTGTCGTCAACAGTATAAAAAATAGAAACCCAGTTAGCTGATTGCGCCGTGGAGATGATCTTTACGCCATTGCCTGTTCTTGTTATCTCAAGAGTGGCTGTGCCTGCCTTGACGCCTGTCCATGTAAGCTCATATTCGAATTTCTCAGGAATGTTGAACGCTGAAACAGCCTGCAGGTTAATAAAAATACCAATGAAAATAATTAGAATTAAAGAAGTGGTTTGAACCCTTGAACCCTTGAACCCTTGAACCCTTTTCATTATGTTATATTAACTCTATGCTTGTTATTCCTGCAATAGATTTAAAGAATGGGCAATGCGTCAGGCTCCTTCAGGGAAAAGAAGATGCGGTAACAATATATTCAAACGACCTTGCATCAACAGCAAGGAGATGGGAGGAATGCGGGGCAGAACTCCTTCATGTTGTTGACCTTGACGGCGCATTCACAGGCAGCCAGAAAAACCTTAATGCAATAATAAAAATAAGGGAATCCGTATCAATTGACATAGAGGTTGGCGGAGGCATAAGGGATATAAAAAAAATAGACAACCTTATCAGCATCGGCATTAACAGAATAATACTCGGGACAGCTGTAATAGAAAAACCTTCTCTCCTGAAAAATGCCTGCAATAAATATCCCGGCAGGATTCTTGCGGGCATTGATGCCAAAGACGGCAGAGTTGCAGTAAAAGGCTGGGTTGAGGTTACGGGCACTGATGCAAAAGACCTTGCGCGGGAAATGGAAAAGGCCGGAGCAGCAGGCATAATATACACTGACATATCAAGAGACGGCATGCTTGCAGGCCCGAATATTCCTGCTATGAGAGAGATGGTTGAAACTGTCAGCATGCCTATAGTCGCATCCGGCGGCGTGTCTTCCATCAAAGACATAATATCATTGAAGGAGATTAAAAATCTCTGGGGTGTGATAACAGGCAAGGCTATTTATTCGGGTGCTGTTGACTTGAAAGAAGCTATAAGGATTGCTCAGTCCCCGGGTTTTTGACAGCGCTTTTACGTCGGAGGTATAATCAATTTAATTCACCAGTTCCATAAGTAATTGCACCACTTTGGATAAAATACCTGTAGGAGGCAACCAAAGTGGGGAGGAAGTTCAAACGAATGAGTCTGGAAGAGAGAGAATACATAAGCATACTGTTAG
>JASEHP010000132.1 GCA_030018605.1 Thermodesulfovibrionales bacterium | reverse complement strand
GGCTATGGCAGCCTAACTTAACTGGAGTGTCCGTGAAAACAGGGGAAGATCAACCCTTAAAAAATCGAGGCGACCGAGAATAGCCTCTTTGGTTTTTTTGCAAAGCTAGCAGAAAAATAGACGGCGAAAATAGTGACAGCTACCGTTAAAATTATGCTACAATTGAGCATATGCAATTTGAGTGGAACAGAGAAAAGGCAAAAAAGAATCTCAAAAAGCATAGGGTATCATTTGATGAAGCCATGACAGTATTTTACAATTCGCTATCGGCAACTTTCGAAGATCCGGATCACTCGGATGATGAGCAACGGTTAATAACCATAGGATACTCCTCCAATGGCCGCTTGCTTGTAGTAGCGCATACTGAGACAGGAAAAACAATACGTATTATCAACGCGCGGGCTGCAACCGCGCACGAAAGGAAGAGACATGAAAGCTAAAGAAAAGAAAATCTGCGATGAGTTGCGACCCGAATATAGCTTTGATTATTCAAAAGCTGTCCGCGGCAAGTATTACAAACGCATCTTAGAGGAAGGGGCAAATGTTGTCATGCTTGAGCCGGATGTTGCCAAGGCATTTGTTGATTCCGCTGCGGTAAATGATGCATTGAGGTCTTTGCTTGATTTGACAAAAACAACCCAGCGCCTGACAAAACACTCTGGCGGACGGGCGGTTGTCCGCCGCTGATTTGGGGCATTCACTTCCCCTTTGCTCCCCTGATCTTATCAAGCGTGTCCTGATAAATTTCCTTCTTGGAAGGATTAAGCTCTATGGCATTAAGAGCAAGCTCCTCAGCCTCGCCGAGATTCTCCTTTTTCGTGTAATAAAGCCATGCGAGATTGTTATGAGCATCAGCATTTTGAGGATCTTCTTTTATCGCTTTTCTATACGCTGACTCAGCCCCGTCAAAATCATTTTTCTGAAAATATATATTCCCCATGTAAAGATACGCCAGAGGAAGTTTTTTTGATGCAAGCCTGTATTCCTTCAATGCATTGTCAATCTCTCCTTTTTTCTCGTACGCAACACCGAGGTTTATGTGCTCCTCAGGACTCAACGGGTCGTCGAGGATAACAATTCGCGGCAAGGAACACGAACTAAGAAGTAGGAAGTAGGAGCTAAGAAGTAAGAAATATAGATATTTCTTTGCTCTCGCTTCCCAGTTCCCACCTCTCACTTTTTCTTTATAAGCAATGTCCAAAACTTC
The DNA here is from genome assembly GCA_030018605.1 of Thermodesulfovibrionales bacterium. GTDB lineage: Bacteria > Nitrospirota > Thermodesulfovibrionia > Thermodesulfovibrionales > UBA1546 > UBA1546. The sequence continues at coordinate 3,462 of JASEHP010000132.1, read as the reverse complement.
GTCTTCTCCCATGTCTTTATAAAATCTTTTTCAGGTATGAACTTTCCTTTATCTTTCCCTGAATTTACAATCACGCCACCCTCATTATACCCAACAACAACCATGAAATGATTTGCCTGCACTACCCAGAAACCATAATCAACAAACACAATAAGCGGATAGCCTGAATCTATGTTTTTCTTCAAGTCTTTCATATTCCCTGAATATTGTTCTGCAAATAACCCCTTTTCCTGAGGATAAATTACCATATCAATATTCAGCGTGCCTTTGGCTGATTTGCTGTATATCTCCTTTGCAATATCATCAGGAGTAATGTTTATTTTCCAGTAATTCATAACTCCTGCAAGAGATGCGGGCCCGCACTGATAAGCCTCCTGAGCATAGAAGGGTACATTAGCAATAATGCGGCTCTGCTTGGACTCGAGGACAGGATTCATCGAAGCACACGAATGCATGAAATATACAATAAAAATAATAGAAAGAATACGATTGTCATTGCGAGCGAAGCGAAGCAATCTTGCTGTTACAGCTTTTTTTTTAGATTGCTTCGTCGCCTTTGCTCTTCGCAATGACATAAAAACCTTATTTCGTTACTACTACTCTGTGCACGGTAAGTTGAATTAACAGCACAACAAGTATTACTATCACAAGAAGAGCTATCACTATACCGAGGCTGTCGCCTCCAGCTTTAATCGCGTCTATCTGAAGCGCCAGATTGTGTATCTGCTGGTCGCTGAGACTGCTTAATTTGTTCTGTATTTCATCCTGAGCAAATCCTAACTTCTCCAGCCTCTCTCTGACCATTTTCATTTCAAGAACCTTCTGTATTTTTCCAAGGTCAGCTGTCCTGTCAACCTGTGACATGACAATGATTTCAGACGGAGCAATGCCTGCATCAGCCTTAGGCGCAATCCCAATGATGAACATTGCAATTATCAGATACCATGATAAATGCTTCATTAACGGTTTTCTCATGCTAATTCACCTCCCCTAATTTTATTTTTAAAAAAATATAAAACTTCTACTTCTTTATGCCTTCTCTCGTTATAGCAACCTTGCCTGTCCTTACAAATTCCTTTATGCCCATAGGCCGCATAAGCTCCACAAACGCTTCTATCTTCTTTTCATCGCCTGTGATTTCTATTGTATATGTCTTCTGGCTTGAATCCACAATCCTTCCTCTGAATATCTCTGTCAGATTCAAGACCTCTGCCTTGTCCTGCTGCCTCGGAGATACTTTCAGAAGCACCATTTCACGCTCAACATGGTCAATCTCTGTCATGTCAGTGACTTTTATGACATCAATAAGTTTATTGAGCTGTTTCGTAATCTGCTCAATAACCGAGTCATCCCCTGTTGTTACTATTGTCATAACAGAAACCTCAGGGTCTATGGTCTCTCCTACAGAGAGGCTTTCAATGTTATAGCCTCTTCCGCTGAAAAGCCCAGACACCCTTGAAAGCACGCCGAATTTATTCTCAACCAAAACAGAGATTGTGTGTCTCATCCATCTGCCTCCAGTAATTAGGTATCAGAGTATCACAGTGTCATAGTGTCAGAGCTTTGACACTTTGATTCTTTGACCCTTTGATACTTCACCTTACCGCTTTTAATTTCTTTTCGGCCTTTTTTTCTGCCTGTTCAAAAAGCATATGGTCTATCGCTGCGCCTGCAGGAACCATCGGATAAACCTTCTCCTTCCAGTCAACAACAAAATCCATAAACACAGTCTTCTTTATCCTGAAAGCCTCGTTAAGCACAGGCTCAACCTCGCTCGGCTTTCTTGCCCTTAATCCCACAGCGCCGTAAGCCTCGGCAATCTTTACAAAATCAGGCACGCTCTCATCAAGCTTGGTATGAGAATATCTTTCATCAAAGAAGAGTTCCTGCCACTGTCTTACCATACCGAGGTATCTGTTGTTAAGTATGGCTACCTTGACAGGTAATTTATTTATCACAGCAGTCGCAAGTTCCTGAATGTTCATCTGTATGCTCCCGTCGCCTGCTATGTCAATAACAAGTTTTTCAGGATGCGCAAACTGCGCTCCGATAGCTGCGGGAAAACCGTAACCCATGGTGCCGAGCCCGCCTGATGTAAGAAGTGTTCTCGGTTTATCAAATTTATAAAACTGCGCGGTCCACATCTGGTTCTGCCCGACCTCTGTTGTTATAATCGCATCTCCCTTTGTAATCTCATATATCTTCTCAACAACAAACTGCGGTTTTATAATCTCATCGCTGTGAGTATAAGTCTGAGGCCTTTCTGCGCGCCATGCGCCTATCTGCTTGAGCCATGCCTTTCTTACCACGTCCCACTGCTCTTTCACTTCTTCTTTAAGCGCCGTATTCATCACTGTTAGAACTTTCTTAACGTCGCCCACTACAGGAACATCAACCCTCACATTCTTTTTTATTGATGTCGGGTCAATGTCTATGTGAATTATCTTTGCATTGGGCGCAAAGGCATCAACCTTGCCAGTCACCCTGTCGTCAAAACGCATTCCTACAGCAATAATAAGGTCTGCATCCTGAACTGCCTTGTTGGCATAATAAGTCCCGTGCATTCCAAGCATACCGAGTGAAAGTCTATGCGAACCCGGAAATCCACCAAGCCCCATAAGTGTCATGGTCACAGGGATGTCAGTATGCTCTGCGAACTCTTTCAGTTCCTTTGAAGCTCCTGAGAGTATCACCCCTCCGCCTGCAATTATCACAGGTTTCTTTGATTTTGCTATGAGATGCGCGCCCTGCGTAATCATCCACTTATTTCCTTCATAAGTGGGCTTATAGCTCCTTATGTCAAGTTCAGGCCAGAGAAAATCAGTTTTTCCTGCAGTTACATCTTTCGGAAGGTCTATAAGCACAGGTCCCGGCCTCCCTGAAGACGCTATATAAAATGCCTCTTTTACTATCCTCGCAAGGTCCTTCACATCCTTAACAAGGTAGTTATATTTTGTGCATGGCCTTGTTATGCCTACTATATCAGCCTCCTGAAATGCATCATTGCCGATAAGCATTGTCGGCACCTGGCCTGAAAAAACTACAAGCGGGATGGAATCCATTGATGCAGTGGCAATGCCTGTAATTGTATTTGTCGCGCCCGGGCCTGACGTCACAAGAGCAACGCCGACTTTTCCTGATGACCTTGCATAACCGTCTGCCGCATGAACAGCACCCTGCTCGTGCCTTGTGAGTATCAGACGTAGATCCTTATTGTCATAGAGAGAGTCAAAGATGTTAAGCACAACGCCTCCGGGATACCCGAAGATATACTTAACTCCTTCCTTTTTCAGACATTCAATTAATATCTCTGAGCCTGAAATCTTCATACCGCATGCAGCTCCTTTTAAAATTTAGATAATTTTACCACAAAAGATTATGAAAATGTCTATAAAGAAATTTTTACTGTGTTCTACCAATTTAGAAATGTCCTATTCTTGCCAATTTAGAAATGTCCGCTTT
>JASEHP010000131.1 GCA_030018605.1 Thermodesulfovibrionales bacterium | reverse complement strand
TTTCATGATTCAACAGAAGAAGCTTCGGTTACCATGTTAAATGATTTGACACGTCCCAGATGTTTTTCTCTATTGCATCCAGGAGCGGGTTGAACGTAGATTGGCTGAGAGCCGATATGCAGACTGCATTGAAGCGGCGGGCTATATTTTCTATCTCTTCCTCTGCAACCTTATCTGTCTTATTGAATACGATTATTCTCTTTTTGTCTGAGAGATTAAGCTCCCTGAGTATGTTTTCAACGGATTCCATCTGCTGCTCAAACCTCGGATTGGATATGTCCACAAGATGCAAAAGCAAATCCGCATCCTGAAGCTCTTCAAGCGTTGACTTAAAGGCTGTCATCAAATCTTTCGGAAGGTCTCTTATAAAGCCCACCGTGTCAGTGATGATAACATCTCTTTCTTTCGGAAATCTGAGACGCCTGCTTGCAGTGTCGAGCGTTGCAAACATCTTATCTTCTACAAACACTCCGCTTCTGGTAAGCGAATTCAGAAGAGTTGATTTGCCGGCATTTGTATATCCGATGATTGAGACGATAGGAATTCTTTTTTCAACTCTTCTCTGTTTTCTCTGTTTTCTTGCCTCACCCAAAGATTTAAGTTCCTTCTCAAGGAGGGTTATTCTGTCCCTGACACGCCTTCTGTCAATTTCAAGCTTCATCTCGCCGGGGCCCCTTCCGCCGATTCCGCCCATTAACCGGGACATTGCAGTTCCCTTTCCTGTCAGCCTCGGAAGCCTGTATTTAAGCTGCGCAAGCTCAACCTGAACCTTTCCGTCCCTGCTGTGCGCCCTTCTTGCGAATATATCCAGTATGAGCTGTGAGCGGTCAATAACCTTGAGTTCGGTAAGCGCTCCTATTTCCTTCACCTGAGACGGATTCAGGTCCTGATCAAATATCAGAAGCGTTGCTCCTTTGTTCAGGGCATTGATTATGACGTCCTTGAGCTTGCCCTCACCCATAAGATACTTCGGGTTTATATCTTTGGGCCTCTGGATTACCGTATCAAGCACAAGCACATTGCTCGAAAAAGCCAACTCCTTCATTTCTTCCAGCGAATCTTCCTGTTCATATTTCGGCTTCTTGGAAACGCTTATGAGGATCGCCTTCTCCCTCAAATCCCTCTGATCAAATACCATTCTCCTTTCCATCTCGTCTTCAAGCGATTCCACGGTTGACATAAAATCAAGATCGAAACGGTGAAAATTGACAGGGGACAAAACTTCTATGTTTTTCTCCGAGCCCTGCGGCATGAGATGGGCAACATAAATATTGTCAGGAAGACTGTCTCTTACGCCTATCGCAGCAACCATATCAAGCCTGAGAAGAGCGAGGTCTGTAAGGTCGTCCTGTGTTAGAGGCTCGTTCTTAAGGTGGGTATGCACAAGCCTGATGCCGCGCAGCGCGCGTTTGCCGAGCGGAAAATCTTCAAGTCCGGGGATAAATACGCTCTTTGCATCTCCCAGTATTACATGGGTAATCTTTCCGTCTCTTGTTATAAGAATCCCTATCTGCCTTCCGAGTTCTGACGAGAGGTCAGTGATATATCTGGCAAGTTCAGGCATGATTACCCTGTCGCCGGTGATTCTCTTCCTGTAAATCTTTTCAAGGGAATGAAGATAGCCCTTCTTCAGTCCTGATATATTTCCGTAAATAGATGCGATATTCCTTAAACCTCCGCTTTCAAAGAATTACCTCGAACTCCATTTCCTTATCTCCTAAAAGAAATCTTCTTCTCAATGCCTTTACTTTTATTGTATCCCCCTTTTTCTTATAGAGGAGATGAATTCTCATATCTTCCACGCTGCTTATTGGTTCATTATCAAGAGAAAGTATTACATCTCCTATATTTAATCCTGCCTTTTCAGAGATGCTGTTTTCAGAAAAGCCCTCTATGATAACCCTGCCCTCTTCCTCTTTCAGGGAAACCATCAGTCTGGGCGGGGTAACGCCCTCCATTGATTGGGGATAAAAGATATAATCGGCAATATTCTTCTCCATGTCCACATCACTAAGAATAAGCGCATACCCATAACCGTTTCGCCTGAATGTTCTTTTCGGTATGCCTGAGCCGTACTGGATATGGCCGCTCCCCGCAAGTACAACAATCTGATAATCAGGATTCTTTTTTAAAAATTCGTCTATGGACATGGACATGGTCTCGTCCCAGAGTACCTGTGATTGATAAAAGAAGTCAAAATTCCTGTCCTTTGTGTTCCGGTGCATCTTAAATACCTTCATAAGCCTGTCCCTGTATTCATTGTCGGAAAAATCCATCTGCCCGGGTATTTCTTTTTTCTCTTCATTTGAAAGTGAGTCAAGCCCGCCTTTTGAAACCTTGGCTGTAATTTCACGCCTCATATTAAGTGCGACAACCGGTATCTTCTCCTCCCTTGCAAAGTCAAGTATTGGCTTGTAGAGATTGTAGTCAAACGCCCATCTTTTGAAGTATTCGGATTTTTTCAGGAACTCCTTTTCGCTTATCCTGCCTGCTATATAGTCATCAAGCGCTCCCTGAAACGGCCGCTGGAACATCTCCATTCCAATAGCAAGTTTTTTATTCTTTGCATGCTGCCCTTTTATAATCTTAAGCTGAGTATCGTGATGCGCAAACTGGTCATGCTGTTCTCCTGTATAAATTATCTTTTTACTCGAAATATTGTTTATAACGTCATTTAATGTCTTTAAGTCTGAGACTGCAACTGCCCTCGGCTGTTCCATGAGATTCACAGCAATCCCCCTTCCTGACTTATCCGTCCGTTTATAAATATTTCTGCCAATGTCAAAGGCAAGGGCGCTGTATTTGCCGTAATGAAAAATCTTTCTAAAGGCAGTGCCAACCTCCTCCTTTGATCTCCCGTTAATAACAGCAACGACCTTATTTGCATTCCACGGGTTGTTTTTAATAACGATGCTGAAGCCTGCCTCTATTATTTCAGGCTTTCCATAAAGCCTTTCAATCAATGGATTGTCATTGCCGATTATTATAAGGGATGATGTCTTTATGTCAGAATCCTTTACATCTTTAGCCTCTTTCTGCAGGATTTCTTTTTCTTTAAGCATATAAATAGCGCTGCTGTAAATATCCATCTTATCTATGGGCAATACCGCTACAACCTTTTCTTCCCCGATAAGCCGAGCAATCACAGGCGGGATTTCCTTATCCGAGAGCTGCCTTGCAATATCATAGTCCTCATCCAAAACTATTTTTTCAGGCTCTTTGTTCACAACCATACTGAAGCTGTTTATCTTCTTATCCACCCTGAATGATTCTTTCCTTGTTATATCTCCGGAATGCAGCGTTACAGGCACATCAATGACATAGGTCTTTTCACCCTGATTTATGTCAAAGCTTACCGCAAATTTACCGGCTTTGTGTACTGTCTTTACATTCTCAAGGCGGAGTGTCGGAAGGCCTTTTTCATTAAGCCATTGCCTGAAAAACCATTGCATATCCTTCCCGTAATTCTTCTCAAACACGGACTTCAAATCATCCCACGATGCCTTCTGAAACGCCTTTCCCTTTATGAGTTCCCTGAGTGACCTGTAAAAAACATCATCCCCTGCCATTTTCTTAAGCATATGAAATATCATTGCTGCCTTGCCGTAACCTATCGCTTTTGACGGGGAATCAACCCTTCCCCTGAATTCCCTGACTGGAAATTCATTTTTTTCATTCACATAGCTTGCATAATCCATCAATGCCTGCTTCCTGTATTCCCATCCCTTTCCTTTTTGTTCCTCGTAAAGATGGTCGGCAAGGTATGCAGTAATGCCCTCGGCCCAGTTGCCCTTTTCGTAGTCAAGGTACACAAGATTTCCAAACCACTGATGAAGTATCTCATGACCGAGGGATGTCTCTACAATAAAGGGAAGCTTTACAATGTCCTGCCCAAGCAATGTATAGGTCGGCATCGAAAGGCCTGTCGGCAAAAAGTTTTCCACAACCGAAAACCTCTTGTAAGGATATTTGCCGATAATGCCTTCGTAAAGCCTGAGGTATTTTTTTGTGTATTCTATGTATTTTTTAGCGAGTTCAATATCCTCATGGAAGAAATAGGCAAAGATTTCAATATCGTTAAAAGTGTCTTTTGTTATTTTATAACGCTTTGCGGCAGCAAGGCTTATGCCGTCAACCGGGTGCGGAAAATCAAAGATAAATTCAGAGCTTCCGTTTCTCGTATTCTTGATAATGTTTTCCGCCTCTGATACTGCCTCGTAGCCTTCAGGAAGGATTGCCTTAAGTTTATATACAGACAACCCTTCTACCCCCGGATACCACTGTCCTGTCAGTGATATGCCTTTTTCTCCAATTACGTTATTGCCATTCTTGAATATCCCTTCATATCTTATCTCTACAATGCCCTTATCAATTCCAGATATTTTCAATATCCCGTTCTGGATATCAAATGGGACGCGCTCTTTATCTCTGCTTACATCAAGAATCTTAAGCTGTCCTGTATTAACAGTTATATCCTTTGACCGCACAGCAATTCTCGCAACGCCTGTTATCTTCGCGTTCTTAACGTCAAATGAAACGTCCAGACTGTATTCAGGCAGTTCAGCCGAAAATGTAAATGCAGGCAGAAACAAAAACGTGATCATTAAGAATCTTCCAAGCATTTTCTCATTATACACTACTACATTCCACCAGCTATTGCACCACTCAGCACTTCGCTCGGTGTAGCATAA
>JASEHP010000130.1 GCA_030018605.1 Thermodesulfovibrionales bacterium | reverse complement strand
ATGATATTAAAAAATAATTTGCTATTTCTGGACACCGTTTTTTGTAATTATGCCACATTTTAGATGATTTAATGCGGATTATTGCTAATTATACACAGACATGCTATCATATATTCAGAGTTTCAGAAGTTTTTAGACCATTAAAGGCCGCAAAGACTTTTAGCTTTGCGGTTTTTTATTTGTAGCCTTCTGAAAGTTCAATTCACAAATAAGGAGGTACGCAAAATGACAGAAGGAACAGTAAAGTGGTTCAATGAGTCCAAAGGTTTTGGCTTTATCACAAGCGAAGACGGCAGTGATGTATTTGTTCACTATTCTTCTATCCAAAGCAACGGATTCAAATCCCTTGTCGAGGGTGACAGAGTCAGCTTTGACACCGAAAAAGGCCCCAAGGGTCCCAAGGCAATCAATGTTGTAAAACAGTAAGGAACCGAAGCGGAGCCCTCTGCTTAAAGCAGAGGGCTCCGCTTTTTGAGAGGAAATCATAATGAACAGTAAGCTAAAGAATTCTGAACGTCTGCAAATAAAGCAGCAGAAAGCTGATTCAGGCCTGATGTCTGAACGCTATCCGAATGTTGCATCTGTCATTGTCGCCATGAACTACTATAATGGAAACAGTAGTCAGGCAATTATGCAGCGTACAGTCAATTTCTTTCCTAACAGCAATACATATTCCAAGATGGAATGCATGAAACGTGATTGCATAGGCGGAGGCTTTAACCTTGAGCCTATTATTGCTAAAATGATAAAAAATCGTCTGAAATCCGGCAAAGGAGAACTCGTCTGCGCTGGAAAAGATTCCTCAGGCCACGCACGGATAGATTACAAGATTTCCATAAAGTACAACAAAACTTCCCGTTAGCATAAAAAGTGTTGGGTTAATTTGAACACAAATCTCGGAATAATTTGATTCCGAATTTCTTCAGGCTATCCGCAAGGTCAGATAACGGAAGCCCGACAACATTCAGATAATCTCCCTCTATCTTCTGCACAATCATCGCACTGCGCCCTTGTATAGCGTATGCGCCCGCCTTGTCAAGCGGCTCCTTAGTTGCCACATATGCGGCAATCTCCTGAGCGGTCATTTTTTTAAGCCATACCTTTGTCTCCACTGAGCGGGTGATATTCTTCCCTGTCCTTGTGTCCAGAACCGTGTAGCCGGTGATGACCAAGTGGGATTTGCCGTTGAGCATAGTAAGCATTTTTCGAGCCTCTTTAGGTGTATGCGGCTTACCTAAAAGTTTTTTCCTGAAGACTATAAAGGTATCCGCTGCTATGATTAGCGCATCCCTGTATTTGCCTGCAACAGCCCTCGCCTTTTTCAATGAAAGGCGTTTTGCAAGCTTATGGGGCTTGATTACATTATCAAGAATTTCCTCATAGTCAGACGGTTCAACGCTGAACCGCAGGCCGGTAAGAGCAAGAATCTCTTTTCTTCTTGGCGAGGCTGAGGCAAGAACGATTTTTTTCATGAATCTCCCGTCATTATGCATACTGCCCTGCTATCCAGCCTGACGCCCACGCCCAGTGAAGATTATATCCGCCAAGATGTCCTGTGACGTCTATGACCTCACCGATAAAATAGAGACCGGTGACTTTCTTTGCCTCCATGGTTTTGGAGGATAGTTCGTTTGTGTCAACACCTCCTGCTGTGACCTCGGCTGTCCTGTATCCTTCTGTCCCAGCGGGTTTTATCGACCAGCCATGAATAAGGCGCGAAGTAGTAAGCAGATCCTTCTCATTATATTGACATAGCGGTCTTGAGGAAAAGTAGAATTCACACCATATGTGTGCGAATCTTCTTGGCAGATAACGGCTGAGGAGGTTTTTCATCTCAACCCTGCTTTGGCGGTTGGACAAGAAAATGCTGTGGGCGTCAATACCTGGCAGAAGATTTATAATTATTTTCTCGCCGTTTTCCCAGTACGAAGACGCCTGAAGAATTGCCGGACCGCTCAGCCCCCTGTGCGTAAAAAGCATTTCTCCTCGGAATTCATGACCTCTGCAATTTACAGAAGCCTTAAGTGAGATTCCGCTCAATTCTGCAAATTTTTCGCTATCGCCCCGTGAAAATGTGAGCGGGACGAGAGCCGGTCTTGGCGGAATGACACGAAGCCCGAACTGCGAGGCAATGCGATGTCCAAAGTTAGTTGCCCCGAGATTCGGATAGGAAAGTCCTCCTGTTGCAACAACAAGAGATTCGGATTCAATCATTCCTGAATTCGTTTTTACGATGAATCTTTTCTTCTTTGTAATATCTTGAATTTTACAGTTCAAGCGCATTTCAACACCGGCAGAGTTACACTCATCTATGAGCATATCTACTATCTGCCGTGAACTTCCGTTGCAGAACATCTGCCCGTCGTCTTTTTCGTGAAAACTTATGCGGTGTTTTTTAACAAGCGAGATAAAATCCTGCGGGGTAAATCTGGCAAGAGCAGATTTGCAGAAGTGGGGATTTGCAGAGAGGTAGTTCTCCGCCTGAATATTCAGATTCGTAAAATTACATCTGCCTCCTCCGGATACAAGGATCTTCTGCCCGATTTTTGAGGCATGGTCAAGAATAACAACCGCCCTGCCGCGCTTTCCGGCTTCAATACCACACATCAAACCCGCCGCCCCCGCGCCTATAATAATCACATCACTCTTCATTCACCGATATATTACAATAATTCATGACGGGAAGCGCACTCATAGTCTTTTGTACCTGAGAGGAGAAAAGTCCGCTTATTCTTTCCTTATTTTCGGCCTTTTGTTTGCTTCAAGAACTTTTTTGCGTAACCGGATGGACTGTGGCGTAACCTCAACAAACTCATCTTCCTTAATGAACTCAATTGCCTGCTCAAGGCTCATGAGATGAGGCGGAATAAGCTGCAAAGCCTCATCAGCATTTGCTGCCCTGATATTGGTAAGCTTCTTTTCCTTGATAACATTCACGTCAAGGTCATTGTCGCGTGAGTTCTCGCCGATAATCATGCCCTCATAAACAGGAGTATTTTCCTTTATGAAAAGCACTCCGCGTGGCTGGAGATGGAAAAGAGCATAGATTGTGGATTTCCCTGCCCTGTCCGAGACAAGAGCTCCTGTTTGCCTTTTCGTAATAACGCCCTGCCACGGCTCATAGCCGTCAAAAAGGTGATTGAGCAGGCCAGTCCCCCTTGTATCTGTGAGGAACTGTGACCTGAAGCCTATGAGCCCGCGCGAGGGTATCCTGAACTCAAGCCTTACCCTGCCGTAACCGTTGTTCTGCATCTTTTGCATCTTCCCCCGCCTCATGCCTACCTGCTGGGTCACTACACCGACATATTCTTCGGGCACGTCTATGACAAGTATCTCCATAGGCTCGTGGATAACCCCGTTAATTTTTTTTGTGATTATCTCGGGCATGGAAACGGCAAGTTCATAGCCCTCTCTTCTCATCATCTCTATAATGATGGCGAGCTGGAGTTCTCCCCTCCCCATGACTGTAAAGGAATCCGTTCCTGAAAAATCAACTCTTATGGCAACGTTGTAGAGAAGCTCTTTTTCAAGCCTCTCCCTGAGATTTCTTGATGTAACATAATCGCCTTCCTTTCCCGCGAAAGGAGAGGTATTGACCTGAAAAACTATGGATATGGTAGGTTCATCAACAATAATTCGGGGCAGCGGCCTTGGCGTTTCGGCATTTGTGATTGTATCTCCGATGGTTATCCCCTCGATGCCTGAAAGCGCGACTATATCTCCTGCAACAGCTTCTTTTGCGGCAATACGTTCAAGACCCTGAAATGTATATAGTGACGTGACTTTTGTCTTTACTGTCTCAGCCTCTCTCTTTGCCATAGCAACCATATCGCCTGTCTTAACTGTCCCTGAAAATATCCTGCCTATCGCAAGCCTGCCCACATAATCGTCATAGTCAATATTAGTAACGAGAAGCTGCAGAATATCTTTCCTGTTGTCCTCAGGAGCGGGGATGGTCTTTAATATCGCATCAAAAAGAGGCTTAAGGTCTGCCGCCTCGTCAGACTCATTTATTTTTGCCGTACCTTTTTTTGCATTTGTGTAGAGCACTGGAAATTCAAGCTGCTCTTCGGTTGCGTCAAGGTCTATAAAGAGGTCATAGACCTCGTTCAGCACGTCCTGGATACGCGCATCAGCCCTGTCTATCTTATTTATCACAAGGATGGGAGGAAGCCCGAGTTCAAGCGCCTTTTTAAGAACAAAGCGCGTCTGGGGAAGCGGCCCTTCGGAAGCGTCAACAAGAAGCAGCACGCCGTCAACCATCTTTAGCGTCCGCTCAACCTCTCCTCCGAAATCCGCATGTCCCGGCGTATCAACAATGTTTATTTTTACTCCGTTATATTCAACCGCCGTGTTTTTTGCCATGATTGTGATTCCGCGCTCGCGCTCAAGGTCAATAGAATCCATGATGCGCTCCTGCATTTTTTCAGGGGTGCGAAAGATTCCCGCCTGTTTGAGCATCCCGTCAACAAGGGTAGTCTTCCCGTGGTCAACATGGGCAATAATCGCAATATTTCTAATATCCTCGCGTCTCATTTACTTTCAGCTCCATTGAAGTTCTTGGTTGCAGCAGGGGAATGGCCGCCGGCTATACAACGCAGGGTTTTATTATAACCGAATCATTGAGATAAAAGATAGCTGACGCATTAAATCATCTAAAATGTAACCGAGAAGGTACTGGTTAAATCATCTAAAA
>JASEHP010000012.1 GCA_030018605.1 Thermodesulfovibrionales bacterium | reverse complement strand
TTTTCATGATTCAACAGAAGAAGCTTCGGTTACCATGTTAAATGATTTGACACGAGAGGCGGTGAACTGTGAGGGTTATTCATCCCGTTAGAGATAAATCTCTAAGCGGGATTCATCTTCCGGTGATGTTAAGGGAGGTGATTATGTTGCTGAAACCAAAGTTCGGGGGGCTATATGTTGATGCAACAGTCGGGCTTGGCGGTCACGCAGAAGAAATACTCAGGCATATCGGCAATGGAAGGCTTCTCGGCATTGACAGGGATGAAGAGGCTCTGGATATGGCGATGAAAAGAATTCCCGATAACAGGCTTACCGTGAAGAAGGGGAAATTTTCTGATATCAGCAAGCTGGCTGCAGCAACAGGCATTTCAGAAGCAGACGGCATTCTATTTGACCTCGGCACATCCATGTTTCATCTCAAAACCGCTGGAAGAGGCTTCAGTTTTTTTTCAGAAGAGCCTTTGGACATGAGGATGGACAGGGAACAGGAAATTACAGCAGCGTACATTGTTAATAAATATCCTGAAAAAGAGATAAGCAGGGTTTTGTGGGAGTACGGCGAGGAAAAACTCTCCCGGAAAATAGCAAGGGCAGTTATTGATTACAGGGCAAAAAAGAAAATAGAGACCTGCGCTGAACTGGCAGGTATAGTTTACGGCGTTTACAAAAAGAGAGGGAAGCATCATCCTGCAACAAAGACGTTTCAGGCATTGAGGATTGCTGTGAATGATGAACTCAATGAACTCAGAAAAGGGCTTAATGAGGCGGCGGGCATTCTTAAGAGCGGAGGCAGGCTGTGTGTTATTTCATATCATTCACTTGAGGACAGGATAGTAAAGAACTTTATAAGGGATGAGCAGAAACAGGGGGTATTTAGGATGTTAACCAAAAAACCCATTGCCCCTTCAGACGAAGAAATAAGATTAAACCCGTCTGCGAGGAGCGCAAAATTAAGAGGAGCGGAAAAAATATGACCCATGTGAACCGGAACGGTATTTTTTCTTTCTTCATGGTCCCTCTGTCAGTAGCACTTATTTTGTTCGGCATCTTCTCAATCGTATGGCTGAGGTCAAGCGTAAGAACAACAGAATACAGTATTGCCGCGCTTGACCATAGGAGGATGGAAATCCTCAGGGACAGAAAGACTCTGATGGCAGAGAAGGCAGGCCTTCTGTCAATACAGAGCGTTAAAAGCAAGGGCAGCGGAAAACTCGCTTTGGTTTTCCCTGACAGGATAAAAGTAGTCCATGTAAAAAAGGATGGGAAGAACACCCCATTCAAGGCATCTTTGGAGGGGAGGCAGTTGTCAGGGCCTTAGCCTGTAATTAAGAAGGGATGAATGAGGAAAAGAGCGATAATTCTTAATACCGCAATAATCTTTGGTTTTGTTGCGGTATTTTTGCGTCTTGTGGATTTGATGGTGCTTAACCATGGCAGGTTTTCCGAGAGGGCAAGGATACAACAGCTCAAGCATGAAGATATACAGGTAAGGCGCGGCTTCATATTTGACAGAAGGGGAAGGGAGCTTGGTGTGAATCTTGAAGTGGAGTCATTGTTTTGCGACCCCCCAGCAATGGTCTCTCCCCAGACTGCGGCTTATGATATTTCAGGAGTTATAGGGAAAAAGCCCGAAGCAATGCTTGCAAAGTTTTCTTCCAAGGGCAGATTTGTCTGGGTGGAAAGAAAGCTTAATATTGAAACAGCGGAAAAGATAAAAAAAATGGATATAAAGGGGATTGGTTTTGTGCCTGATGCAAAGAGATTTTATCCGAAAGGCAAGCTTGCTTCTCACGTTATCGGCGCTGTCGGCATTGATAATCAGGCACTTGAAGGCGTTGAACTGAAATACAATAAATTCTTAAAGACACCAGGAGGAAAGATCATTGTTACGAGGGATGCAAGAGGCAGGACGCTTTCTGCAGGCGTGGATATAGAGTCAAAAGGCAACAATGTGTTTCTGACTATAGATGAAGGGCTTCAATATATAGCTGAAAAAGAGCTTGATAATGCAATGTCGCAATGGCGGGCATCTGCCGCAACCGTAATAATGATGGATCCATTCACAGGCGAGATACTGGCATTTGCAAACAGGCCTGCATACGATCCAAATTTAGCATCGTATGCAAAGGACTTTGAGAAGAGAAACAGGGCAATAACAGACATTTATGAGCCGGGCTCTACATTCAAGATAATTGTCGGCTCCGCTGCTATCGAAGAGGGAATAGTAAAACTTGACACGAAGTTTGACTGCAGCAAGGGTGCCATATCCGTGGGCGGGTCTGTCATCCATGACGCGCACAAACACGGTGTGCTTACGTTCAAAGAAGTGATACAGAAATCGTCAAATGTCGGCAGCACCATGATCGGTATACAGCTTGGCAGGGAGAGGGTATATAAGTACGCAAAACGCTTTGGCTTTGGAGAAAAAACAGACATAGACCTGCCCGGTGAAGTATCAGGCTGGATAAGGCCGCCTGAAAAGTGGTCGGCAGGGTCTATAGGAGCAATATCAATAGGTCAGGAGGTTGCGGTTACGCCGCTTCAGATTCTGAGGGCTTACTCGGCGATAGCAAACGGAGGCGTTCTTGTTACACCTCATGTAGTGTCAGAGATAAGGTCTCCGCATGATGTCCCTGTGTATTCATTTAGCTCCAAGGGAAATAAGAGGGCTATCTCAAAAAAGACAGCAGAAATATTCAAGGATATATTAAAGACAGTCGCAGAGGAAGGCGGGACAGGCAAAAGCGCCTCTGTTGAGGGAAATCACGTTGCAGGCAAAACAGGGACAGCGCAGATTATAGATCCGAGGACAAAGAGATATTCAAAGGAGAAATATGTCGGTTCATTTGTCGGATTCGTTCCTGCAGACAATCCCATGATAGCGATGATAGTAGTTATTTATGAGCCGAAGGGGCAGATTTACGGAGGGGTTATTGCCGCTCCTGTTTTTAAGGAGATTGCAAAACAATCGCTCTCGTATCTAAATGTGCCGAGGGAAGATACGATAGAGAAAAACATGCTTGTTGTTGAGAGGAGATAGAGGGTGTTGGAGAGACCGAGTGTCAGAGTATCAAAGTATCAAAGCATCATAGGCTTTGACCCTTTGACGCTATGACCCCTTGACACTTTTTTAGCGATGAACCTAAGGATGCTTATAAAAGATATGGAGATAAAAGAGATAACAGGCGGCACGGATGTTGAAATAGCGGAGATTGCTTATGACTCAAGGAAGGTCAAGGCAGGCGATGTCTTTGTTGCCGTTAAAGGCGAGCACGTTGATGGTCATGATTTCATAAAAGACGCGGCAGGAAGGGGAGCGTGCGCAGTGGTTTATGATTCACCGATTCACTCTCCTCGGCGAGTCGCCCGAGGCGACCGATTCACTCTCCTCGGCGAGTCGCCCGAGGCGACCGATTCACCGATTCCTGTATTCATCCGTGTCAGTGACAGCAGGAAGGCTCTTGCGTATCTTTCCAATAATTTTTACGAGAGGCCGTCCGGTAAATTGACTGTCATCGGCGTAACAGGGACCAATGGAAAGACGACCGCAGCGTATCTTATAAAATCAATACTTGAGGCATGGGGAAAAGATGCCGGGCTGATAGGCACTATAAATTATCTTGTGAAAGACAGGCATTATGACGCCCCTCATACCACGCCTGAGGCGCTTGAGTTTCAGGCTGCATTGAACGAGATGGTTTCAGCGGGATGCAGCCATGTAGTGACAGAGGTATCATCCCATGCGCTTGCGCAGAAGCGGGTGGACTATACGGGTTTCAGTGTTGCAGTTTTCACAAATCTTACAAGAGACCATCTGGATTTTCATATAACGATGGAGGAATATTTCAGGGCAAAGGAAAGACTGTTTAAAGAACTTCTTTTGAAAGACGGGACGTCTGTAATAAATTTTGACGACCCTTATGGAAGGAGATTGATCTCCGAACTCAAGACATCGCAGCAAGGCGCGGCAAATCTACGGGGTTCAAAGACTGAAAATGTGATTACATACGGCATTGAAACAGGCGCTGATATTGTTGCAGTAAATATTAAAAACTCATTTGACGGACTTTTATTTGATATTAACTTCAACGGCAGCACATACAATATTCAGTCACCGCTTATAGGGATTTACAATGTCTACAACATACTCTCTGCTATCGGCACTGCCGTGAGCCTGAATGTGCCGTGGGATGCGATAATAAGCGGAATAAAAAATATGGTTTCTGTAAAAGGAAGGTTTGAAAAAATCAACCTCGGTCAGGATTTCCTCTGCATAGTTGATTATGCGCACACGGAAGATGCGCTTGAAAGACTGATACTAACGGCTAAGGGAATTATTAAAGAGCAGCAGAGCAGCAGAGCAGCAGAGCAGCATTATACAAATAACGCATCACGCATCACGCATCACGCATCACGCATTATTACTGTTTTTGGCTGCGGCGGCGACAGGGACAGGGGAAAGAGGCCCCGAATGGCTGCGATAGCAACAAAACTGAGCGATTACGTTTTGATAACCTCTGATAATCCCCGCAGCGAAGAACCGATGGAGATAATAAGGGAAGTAGAGAAGGGCGCATTGAGGATGAATTATACAATCGAGCCCGACAGGGAGAAGGCTATTCAAAAGGCAGTGGAGACTGCAGCGGAAGGCGATATACTGCTGATAGCTGGTAAAGGGCATGAGGATTATCAGGAGATAAAAGGCATAAGGCATAAATTCAGCGATAGAGAGATAGCGGAGAAGGCGATAAGGAGATTATGGCGATTTTAACAGTAGAAGATGTTATCAATGCAACAGGCGGCCGTATTGTCTATAAGAACGGCAACTCCCATCCATTTACGGGCGTATCCATAGATTCACGGACAATAGAAGACGGAGAGATATTTGTTGCATTGCGCGGCACAAGATTTGACGGGCATGATTTTATTTATAAGGCGCTGGAAAGAGGAAGCGGCGCGCTGGTGAATTTCCCTCCTGCGGAACACCTGGAAGGCAAGGCAATAATATATGTGAAAAACACTCTCAGCGCACTACAGGATATCGCGCGTTATGTTCGCATGAGAAACAATATCCCTGTCATAGGCATAACAGGGACAAACGGAAAGACAACGACAAAAGAATTGACAGCATCAATCCTGGGCACAAAATACAGGGTTCATAAGAATACAGGCAATCTCAATAATCAGATTGGCCTTCCTTTGAGCCTTATAAAACTTCGCTCTGATGATGAGGTTATTGTTCTTGAGATGGGTGCAAGCTCTCCCGGAGACATAAGAGAATTGTGCGGGATTGCAGCGCCTGATTGCGGTGTTGTGACAAACATAGGGCCGGGACATCTTGAAGGTTTCGGGAGTCTTGAAGCAGTCAGAAATACAAAGCTTGAACTCCTTGATACTGTTAAAAAAGTTGTTGTAAGCGCGGATGATGCTTTTCTTATGCAGGGAGTTTCAGGATATCAAGGTGAGGTTATTACCTTCGGCATGGAGAATAAGGCTGATGTTTTCGCAAAAGATATCAGCATAAAGGATAGAGGCTCTGATTTTCTGCTGTGTTTCGGTGAAGGTAACTGCGTAGAGATAAACCTGAATATCCCCGGAGCCTTTAATATCTATAATGCTCTTGCCGCTTCGGCTGTAGGGCAGGTCTTCAATATTGAGATTCATGACATTAAAACCGGGCTTGAATCTTTTAAAGGCGTACCTATGAGGCTTGAGATTAAGGAATTGTTCGGGGCAACGGTTATAAGCGATGTATATAATGCAAACCCCTCATCCATGGAAGAGGCAATAAAAGAGCTTGTAAGGCTGAAGAAAGAGCGGGCTATCGCTGTTCTCGGAGATATGCTTGAGCTGGGGCCATATGCAGAGGAGGCACACAGAAAAATCGGAGAGTGGATGTCAGCGCTTCCGATAGACGTATTTATAGGCGTCGGGCCTTTGATGGCAATAGCGCATTCAGAGTTTGTCAAAACAGGAAGACAGTCCTTCAGTGTCTCTACTGCGGAAGAAGCAGGGAAGATACTGACAGGGCTGTGCAGTGAAGGCGACACAATCATTGTAAAGGGGTCAAGGGGAATGGGAATGGAAAAGGTTTTAGAGGTAAATGGAGAGGTAAAGAATGCTTTATAGTTTTCTTTATAGCCTGCATGATTGGTTTTCTCCATTTAATGTCTTCAGATATATAACATTCCGGAGCGCTCTTGCGGTTCTTACGGCAATGCTTATTACATTCATCCTCGGGCCCAAGGTTATAAAAAGACTCAGCCGGTTCAGCGTAACTCAGCAGGTGAGGGATGACGGGCCCCTGACGCATTTGGGCAAGACAGGAACACCCACGATGGGCGGAGTCCTCATAATAATCTCTATTCTTGCCACTGTTCTCCTGTGGGGCGACCTTAGCAATAAATATATACTGATGATGATTTTTTCTCTCGTAGGTTTCGGAACGATAGGCTTTATCGATGATTATCTTAAGGTTGTAAAGAGAAATCCTAAAGGACTGCGCGGCTGTTATAAATTTGGGGCTCAGGTGCTTCTTGCATTAGTGATAGGCATGTTCCTTTACATGAATCCTAAAGACCCTTACAACGATGTCCTGAGCATTCCATTCTTTAAAAAATGGCTTTTTGATCTCGGCTGGTTTTATGTGCCATTCTCTATAGTTGTTATCGTAGGCTCGTCCAATGCAGTCAATCTCACGGACGGCATAGATGGCCTTGCCGTTGGACTTGTCGGTATTTCGGTGCTTGCCACAGGGATACTTGTCTATATATCCGGCAATTTCAAGTTTTCACAATACCTGCAGGTTCTTTATATCCCCGGCACAGGAGAGTTGACTGTTTTTTGCGGCGCTATTCTTGGAGCATCTCTCGGGTTTCTCTGGTATAACTCATATCCGGCGGATGTGTTTATGGGAGACGTTGGCTCTCTCTCTCTCGGCGGCGTGCTCGGAACGCTTGCTGTAATAACAAAACAGGAGATAGTGCTTGTGGTTGCGGGAGGGATTTTTGTTATAGAGACGCTCTCGGTTGTATTTCAGGTCGCATCGTTCAAGCTAACAGGGAAGAGGATGTTCAGGATGGCTCCAATACACCATCATTTTGAACTCAAAGGATGGCCTGAACCTAAAGTTATAGTCAGATTCTGGATAGTCGGAATAATGCTGGCTCTTCTGAGCCTTGCAACATTAAAGCTGAGGTGATTATGAGACAGACAACAGAGCAGCAGAACAGCAGAGCAGCAGAGCAGCAATCTTTTGTGCATAAATCTTTGGCTTTTGATCTACTGCGCTACTGCGCTACTGCACTTATCACACTGTTCACTATTCACTATTCACTATTCACTGCTTATGCTGATGAGATTTCCTCAAAGGCAGCAGTTGTTATGGAGGTTTCAACAGGCAGGGTGTTGTTTGCAAAAAATCCAAACCTGAAGCTGCCTCCTGCAAGTACAACTAAACTTGTGACAGCCATGGTTGTCCTTGACAGAGCTAATATGAGCGATACAGTGACAATCAGCGAGGCAGCGGCAAATGTCCCCTCGCTTAAGGAAACTAAACTGAGGGCAGGAGAGACTCTGACCGTAGAAACTCTGCTTTACGCAGCGCTTATAAGGTCGGCAAATGACGCTGCATTTGCCCTTGCAGAGGTTGTTGCCGGTTCGGAGAAGAAATTCGTGCAGCTTATGAACAGAAAGACTATCGCGATCGGGGCGTCGCATACAAAGTTTATAAATACTACAGGACTTCCCGGCAAAGGTCAGCATACAACAGCATATGACCTCTCAAAGATAATGAGGTATGCGCTTAAATATCCTGTGATTAGAGAGATTATAGGCAAGAAAGAGGCTGAGATAGCTACGGACCAGGGCAGGACCATAGCTCTTGAAAATACGAACAGGCTTCTATGGTCTGATAACGGCGCAGTCGGCGGCAAGACAGGATATACGAAAGCGGCAAGGCATTGTTTTGTATACGCAGGCGAAAAAGAGGGCGAAATGGTGATAGTTGCTCTTCTTGGAGCGCAGAGCAGAGAGGTTTTATGGAATGAGGCAGAGAAGCTCGAGACAAGAGGTTTTGCAGTTATTGCAAGCAATGAGCAGCCGGTTGTTTATTTCACAAAAGCGGATTATAAAAAAAGTTCAAAGTTTAAAGTTAAAAATTCAAAGTTAAAGACATATTCAAAAAATAATAAAGCAAAATCAGACAGGGTTTCATCAAAGAAGAAAATTAACAGGGCAGTGTCCGCTAAAGAAGAAAATGCTGTTCCTGTGGAGGAAGGCAAAAAAACAAAAGATAAAGATATTGCTAAAAACGTGGCGTATGGAAATAAAGGATAAGAACATACTTGTTTTCGGTCTTGCAGAGAGCGGTGTCGGCGCTTCAAATCTGCTTGCACGTTTTGGAGCAAGGGTAACGGTTACCGACAGCAAACCAAAAGAAGCGTTAATGAAATATTGTGAAAGGCTTTTGCCTTCAATAAAGCTTAGTCTCGGCGGGCATCCTGACGGCATTTTGCAGGGCGTGGATATGATAGTGCTGAGTCCCGGTGTGCCGCCGGATATTGCTCCGTTAAAGAAGGCAAAGGAGCTGGGGATAAGAATTATCGGTGAACTTGAATTTGCGTATCAGGTGATCAGCGGTCAGAGGTCAGAGGTCAGAGGTCAGAAAACAAAATTTTTGGCTGTGACCGGAACGAACGGAAAGTCCACCACAACAACACTCTTAAACGAGATGTTAAACAAAGGAGGCTTCAGGACAATCATAGGAGGGAATATAGGGAATGCGCTTACAGAGGAGATATTAAAAGCAATCAGCAATCAGCCATCAGCAGTTAGCCCCCCCACCCATCCCTCCCCCTCGGGGGGGGAGGGTAAGGGAGAGGGTGAACGCTATGCGCTGAACGCTGACTATATCGTTGCTGAGGTGTCGAGCTTCCAACTGGAGTCTGTAGATAAATTCAGGCCAAAGGGTGCAACTATATTAAACATAACTCCTGATCACCTCGACAGATACCACTCAATGAAAAAATACAAAGACGCAAAGGCCCGGATATTTGCAAATCAAGGGAAAGGAGATTACCTTGTCCTTAATGCGGACGATCCGGAAACTATGAAACTAAGAAATGAGAAGTTGGATGTGAGCAGTGAAAAACCCAAAATTTTCTTCTTTAGCCGCTTTAGAGAAGTTAGTGGTTTATATTTTAAAAACGGAATTGTGTACAGCAATATTTCGGAGTCCTCACTTCCCACTTCCCACTTCCCACTTATCAATGTTGGTGATATAAGGATTAAAGGTGTTCACAACCTGGAGAATGCCATGGCTGCTTCGGCCATGGCTCTCCTTGCAGGATGTCCTGCAGAGGCAGTTGTAACCGTCTTGAAGAAATTTGAGGGGCTTGAACACCGTCTTGAACTTGTCAGGAAATTTGAAGACGTGGATTACATCAATGACTCAAAAGGCACGAATGTAGATGCGGTGGTAAAGTCGCTTGAGAGTTTTTCAATGCCTGTAATCCTGATTGTAGGCGGAAGAGACAAAGACGGAGATTTTTCTCTTCTGAGTTCTCTCATAAAGAGAAGAGTAAAAAAACTTATTCTCATCGGAGAGGCAAGGGAAAAAATAAAAGAATTTCTCGGTGGACTGACCGAGACAGTATTTGCGGATAACCTAAAAGAAGCTGTGATGATATCCAGAAAATCAGCATCAAAAGGCGATGTTGTGCTCCTCTCTCCTGCCTGTGCAAGTTTTGATATGTTCAGGGATTACAAAGACAGGGGAGAGCAGTTTAAAAAGATTGTGAGGGATTTGTCCTGAGATGAATAAAACGTATGACAGATGGTTTTTGTTGATCACGTTTTTCCTGCTGGGTCTGGGGGCGCTCATGATATACAGTTCAACGGCAGTTGTATCTCCTGCCATGTCAAAAAAAGATGTAACGCAGTTTTTTTATTTTAAGAGGCATTTGTTTACGATGCTGCTTGGATTTGCAGCGATGTTTGCCGCTTACAGATTGAGACCCGAGGCGCTTAAGAAGGCGGCATTGCCTTTGCTTGTATTTTCCTTTCTGCTTCTTGTTCTTGTCTTTGTGCCGGGAATGGGAATATCTGCAGGTGGAGCAAAAAGATGGCTGAAGCTCTGGCCGTCAACCTTTCAGCCCTCAGAACTGGTCAAGCTTTCAATGGTTATATTCCTTGCTAAATATATGTCAGCGTATAATTACAAGACAGACAGCTTTGCCTCTTTTATAAAGCCTATCGCAATTATGGCGGTGTTCCAGGTCATATTTCTCAAACAGCCTGACTTTGGCGCTGCTATAAGCCTCGGCATAATTACGCTTGTCATGCTGTTTTTTTCAGGCATGAAACTGAGGTATTTATTATCCATGGCGGTATTTGCACTCCCTGTAGCGGTGAAGCTTATAAAAGAGCCGTACAGGTGGAAGCGTGTGACGTCTTTCCTTAATCCGTGGGATGACCCTCAGGGAAGCGGCTTCCAGCTTATACAGTCGTTTATTGCCCTTGGCAGCGGAGGGATTAAAGGGGTTGGCCTTGGCGAAAGCAAACAGAAGCTGCTGTTCCTGCCTGAAACCCATACTGATTTTATTTTTTCGCTTGCCGGCGAGGAACTCGGGCTCATAGGCGCTGGTGTGATTATTTTGCTCTTTGTGATGTTATTTGTGAGGGGTATAGCCACGACTAACAGGGCAAAAGACAGCTTTGTATATTATCTGTCTTTTGGCCTTTCAATAATGATTGCGCTTCAGGCGCTGATAAATTTTTCTGTTGTGACAGGGATGATCCCGACAAAGGGGCTTCCGTTGCCGTTTATAAGTTACGGAGGCTCATCACTGCTTGTGAATATGGCTGCAGTAGGCATTCTGCTTAACCTCTCAAAAGGAGATGAGAGCAGAAGAGTCATTGACAGGACAAAAGAACTGGTAATCAGAAAAAAGGCGCTGAGGGCGGTATATGGGCATAAAATTTAAAATGCAAAATGCAAAATTAAAAATTATGGAATTCCTCTATTTCGATTTTCTAATTTTTAATTTTAAATTAGAAGTTGTATGAGGGTGATTATCGCGGGAGGCGGCACCGGAGGGCACATTTTCCCGGGCATAGCCATAGCAGAGGAATTGAAAAGAAGAGAGGATAGGACAGAAGTGATATTCATAGGCACGGAACACGGAATTGAGGCGAGGATTATTCCGCGTGAAGGGTATCCGATAAAATTTCTGAGGGCAGAAGGCTTTGTCGGCGTACCTCTATTAAGAAAGATCAGAGCTTTATGGAAGATGCTGTTTTCAATTATTGACTCTTATGGAATTCTTAAGGCGGTATCTCCTGATATCGTGATAGGAGTGGGAGGTTATGCGTCTGTAGGTCCAATGGTTGCGGCATCCATGATGTCAATCCCTGCAATGATAGTAGAACAGAATTCCGTGCCCGGGCTTGCAAATAAACTCCTTGGAAAATTTGCTGGCGCCATAGGGGTAACGTATCAAGAAAGCATATCATTTTTTCCGAGGGCCAAGACATTTTTCACAGGGAATCCTATCAGGATGCGCATTCTGACAGGAAACAGGGACGCAGCCTACGACATCTTTTCACTTGATAGGAATAAGTTTACGCTATTCGTCTTCGGCGGCAGTTCCGGTGCAAGGAACATAAACCGCGCAGTAGTGGATTCCTTTAATCATATGCTGGACCTCAAGGAGAAAATACAATTTCTGCACCAGACAGGCGACCGCGACAACGAGCATGTAAGGGAGTCCTACAGGAAGTGGGGATTCATGGGTACGGTGACGCCTTTCATATATCAGATGGCAGAGGCGTACGCGGTTGCAGACATAGTAATATCAAGGGCAGGAGCGACAACCCTTGCTGAACTTACCGCTATCGGCAAGCCCGCAATCTTAATTCCTTATCCCTATGCTGCAGGGCATCATCAGGAGCTTAATGCAGGCAAGCTGGTTGAATTGAAGGCGGCAAGGATAATACTTGACTATGAATTAACAGGAGAAATCCTTGCAGAAAATATCAGGGAACTCTATGCGAACAAACAGTTAAGGCATGAGATGGAAAGGCAAAGCAGATCCGTAGGCAAACCGGATGCCGCGCAGAAAATAGTTGATATTGCGATAAGCCTTATAAAGAAAAGGTGAATGGGTGAGGGCGATTTTAGAGGGGTAAAGAGGCATGTTTGAGCAATATAGGATAATTCATTTTGTAGGCATCGGAGGAATAGGGATGAGCGGCATAGCAGAGGTGCTTCATAACCTCGGCTACGAAGTCACGGGCTCGGATGTTAAGGAGTCAGAGACTACAAACAGGCTTAGCAGTCTCGGGGTAAAGATATATATCGGGCACAGGGCTGAAAATGTAGATGATGCCCATGTTGTGGTCATATCCTCTGCTGTTTCTAAGGACAATGCTGAAGTTATTGAGGCCAAAAGAAAATCAATCCCTGTAATTCCGAGAGCCGAGATGCTCGCTGAGCTTGCAAGGTTGAAATATGGGATACTGGTTGCGGGCGCGCACGGCAAGACAACAACGACTTCGTTAATCGCAACAGTGATCGCAAGCAGCGGCCTCGATCCAACGGTTGTCATAGGGGGAAAGCTCAGGGCTACCGGAAGCAACGCAAGACTGGGACAGGGAGATTTTCTTGTGGCGGAGGCTGATGAGAGCGATGGTTCATTCCTCAGGCTTTCTCCGACGATCGCAGTTGTAACGAATATAGACAGGGAACACATGGATTTCTTTAAGACAATGGATTCATTGAGAGACGCTTTTCTGTCATTCATAAATAAGGTTCCGTTTTATGGAGTGTCAATAATATGCATTGGAAATGAGG
Organism: Thermodesulfovibrionales bacterium; assembly: GCA_030018605.1. Lineage (GTDB taxonomy): Bacteria > Nitrospirota > Thermodesulfovibrionia > Thermodesulfovibrionales > UBA1546 > UBA1546. Next base: position 6,240 of record JASEHP010000012.1, on the reverse strand, counting down.
AACTCCGCAGCCTGCTGCCTGACGTGCACGGGAGATATATCACATACGGACTCTCGCCCGACGCTGATGTATATGCCGCTGATGTAAAAAAAGGGTTTATGACAGTGAGTTTTGATGTTGTCTATAAAGGGGAAAAGCTTGGCAATTTCAGCCTGCCTGTGCCCGGCGTTCACAACATCCTCAACAGTCTCGCGGCAATAATTGTCGCGCGGGAGTTGAAGATAGAGACTGGCGTAATAAAAGAGGCCCTGAAAAAATTCAGCGGGATACAGAGAAGGTTTGAATTAAAAGGAGAGGAAAACGGGATAAAGGTTTTTGATGACTATGGACATCATCCTACCGAAATAAAAGCGACTCTGAATGCGGCAAAGGATGGGCTTCTTACCCGGCAGGTCGCAGGGAGATTGTTTGTTATATTCCAGCCTCACAGATATACAAGAACAAAAGACCTTATGGATGAGTTTACACCCTGTTTTTCTGAAGCTGACATCCTTTGTTTGATGGATATATATTCTGCAGGTGAGAAGCCTATAAATGGCATTGATTCCAATGTGCTGCTTGACCGCATCAAAAAGACAGGGCATAAGGATGCCGCTTATTTTCCCGACAGGGAAAAACTTGCGGATAACCTTCTTGCGCGGTTAAGAAGCGGAGACGTCGTTTTTACGCTCGGTGCAGGAGATGTCTGGAAACTCGGTGAGGAGATATTAAAAAGAATAAAGGTCAGGTTAGATGGCAAGTAAGAAGCAATACATAGTAGATGAACGTCTGTGGCAGAAGATGATTTCTCCCCGAGAAACTCGTGGTGAGGTGAAGTTCAAGGAGTCTATGAAGGCGCATACATATCTTCAAATAGGCGGCCCGGCAGATGTCTTTGCATGCCCGCAGGACACGGTGTCTCTGGAAAACACTCTTGCGGCGCTGAATGAAGAACGCATCCCTTTTGTAATTACCGGAGGAGGCACTAACATCCTTGTAAAAGACGGAGGAATTTACGGAGTTGTTATCTCGTTAAAGAATTTCAGGCGCAATGATATTGCAAAAGAAGAAAAAGATATGGTCATGTTTTTTGCCGAGTCAGGAACCTCGCTTCAGAAGCTTATGAGTTTTTCAAAAGAAAATGGATACTCCGGCATCGAAGGTCTTGTCGGCATACCAGGTTCTGTCGGAGGCGCAATTGCAGGGAATGCAGGGGCATTCGGCTATTCAATAAAAAATGCGCTTGTCTCTGTAAGATTGATGCACTCTGATAAGGGGATATACGAAATGAGCGCCTCTGAACTCGGGCTCGAATACAGGGCGTCAAAGCTGCCTGAAGATACTGTTATCCTGAGCGCAAATATGAGGCTGAGAAAGGATGTTAAAGAAGACGTAGCAAAAAGGATAAATTCTTTTCTTAAGCGGAAACGCGAAACGCAGCCGCTGTCGGAGATGTCGGCAGGGTGCGTATTCAAAAATCCTGAGGGCGCATCTGCCGGAAGGCTGATAGATGAAGCCGGCTGCAAGGGGATGCGGATCGGAGACGTGGAAGTAAGCAGAGTGCATGCTAACTTTTTTATCAATAAAGGCGGGGCGTCAGCATCAGATTTTCTGAAGCTTATGGATGAGGTAAAAAAAAAGGTTATGAAAGTTTTTGGCACAGCGCTTGAACCCGAGATAAGGATTATGGGGAGAGATGTTAACAGATAAGAAAATAGGCGTTTTGATGGGCGGCGTATCCAGCGAAAGAGAGGTTTCGCTTAGAAGCGGGAGCGCGGTTTTTAATGCTCTGAAAAAACTCGGGTATAACGCTGTTGAGATAGATGCGGCTTCAAACATATGCGAGGTGTTGAAAAAGGAGAAGATTGATATAGCATTTCTTGTTCTTCACGGAGGATGGGGAGAAGACGGCTCTATTCAGGGGCTTCTTGAGGTAATGGGAATACCTTACACAGGGTCTGATGTCATTTCTTCGGCAATTGCAATGAACAAGTCAGCATCAAAGAAGATATTCCTTTATCACAAAATTCCTGTGCCGCCCTTTAGAGTCGTTGAGCGTTCAGCGTTGAGCGTTGAGCGTTTTAGGAAGAACTCCGAACTCCGAACTCCGAACTCCGAACTTAAGATTGACTTCGGCATGCCGTGGGTTGTCAAACCTGCAAGTGAAGGGTCAAGCGTCGGGGTGAGCATAGTGAGAGATAAAGGACAGATTGAAAGCGCTCTCAAGAATGGTTTTTCATACGGCAATGAGATAATCATAGAAAAATACATAGAGGGCAAGGAAGTCCATATAGGAATCCTCAATAACAGGGTGCTCGGAGGCGTTGAGGTAAAGACATCGCTTGAATTTTATAGCTACGAGGCAAAATACACGGCAGGTTTAACTGAATATATACTCCCTCCTAAAATAGAGGAAGCAGTGTATATGAAGGCAAGAGATATTACGCTTTCAGCGAACAAGGCGCTCGGCTGTTCAGGAGCGACAAGGGCTGATTTGAGGATTGATAGAGACGGAAATCCCTATGTGCTTGAGGTTAACACAATACCGGGCATGACAGAAACGAGTCTGCTGCCAAAGATTGCAAAGGAAGCGGGGCTTAATTTCTCTGCGCTTGTGGAGGAGATTCTTAAAGACGCAATAGAAAGGCAACAGAGAAGGCATAGATGAGTAATAACAGAAGGATAAATAAGCAGGTCGTTGCGACTCGCAACCGAGGAGCGGCGCCAAGAATTAAAAAACGGCGCTGTCTTCTCAAGTTGTTTGCGCTGGTTTTGCTTATAACAGGCGCATACTGGGGCGCTAAATATGCCGTTGATACTGCGCGCAGGACGCTGTTTCCGGTAAAGGAAATCGTGTTTTCAGGCAACAAGCATATCTCCGAGAGCGAACTGAAGACAATAATGGGGATTAACGGCAACGAAGGGCTTCTCGCATTATCACCAAAAGAGCTTGAGAGAAAACTTTTGAAATCTCCATGGATAAAGACGGTCAGTTTCAGAAAGGATTTTCCTCACAGGTTTACAGTCAGGATTGAGGAGTCAATGCCCTATGCGCTTCTTGAGATGAACGGCCGCACATTTTTTGTAGATGATAAAGGGAATATGATTGAAGAGTTAAAGGGAGAAGCCATTCCATTTTTGCCGATAATCTCAGGCGATCCGTTCAAAAACGCAGGCGTTTTCCCCGAAGTATTGAATCTTGTGAAAACAATGAAAGACAAAGGCTTTACTGCGGCAAAGGATCGCATAGAAGTCATAATACCGCACGGCTCAGGCCCGGAAGATATTTCTATGCAGGTTGACGGCACGCTTGTGAAAGTCGGGCATGGAGAATACGAGGAAAAACTTCAGAGACTGCTTGAGCTTGAAGATGAGATAATGCGAAGAGGCATCCCTGTTGATTATATTGATCTCAGATTTGCAAACAAGGTCATAGTTAAACCGATAAACGAGGTCATGAGATGAGAATAAGAGATCCGCTTGGACGAAAAGGAAATATTGTCGTGGGGCTTGATGTCGGCACGACAAAAATATGCGCTGTTGCGGCTGAGGTGAGCACCGGCAAGACAGACATCATAGCGATAGGTTCTGCTCCGTCAACAGGTTTGAGAAAGGGCGTTGTGATAAACATGGAGTCCACTGTTGATTCAATAAAGAAAGCGATAAAAGACGCCGAAGCAATGGCAGGCATTGAGATAAGGTCTGTTTATGTCGGGATTGCAGGAGGGCATATAAAGGGCTTTGAAAGCTATGGAGCAGTCGGCATAAAAGGGAAAGAGGTAAAGCCTCAGGATGTTGAGCGTGCCATTGATTCTGCAAGCGTGGTTTATGTGCCGCTTGACAGAGAGGTTCTTCATGTAATCCCTACTGAATTCATACTTGACGGACAGGACGGGATAAAAGACCCTGTAGGCATGGCAGGGGTCAGGCTTGAGGTGAAGGTTCATATTGTTACAGGCGCTGTGTCGTCTGTGCAGAATCTTCTTAAATGCTGCGAGAGGGCAGGCGTTGAGGTCATTGATATTGTGCTTGAGCCTATCGCCTCGGCCGCAGCAGCGCTCACCGAAGACGAGAAAGACCGCGGCGCAGCTCTTGTTGACATAGGTGGCGGGACAACGGACATTGCAATATATAAAGACGGAAGCCTCAGGCACACAGCGGTTCTTGCGCTTGGCGGCAATCATTTTACGAATGATATCGGCATTGGATTGAGAATCCCTGTGCAGGAGGCAGAGAGGATAAAGAAAAAATACGGCTGTGCAATTACGAGTGTAGCTGACGAGGCAGAGGAGATGGACGTTGCTGGGGCGGACAAACAAGTGAGAAAGATACAGAGGCGGTACATTGCAGAGATTATACAGCCCAGGTGCGAGGAACTTACCGAACTTATAAAGCGTGAGATTGAGAGCAGTTCCGGACTTGAGCCGGGATTGTCCTGTGTTGTGCTGACAGGAGGCGCATCGCTGCTTGCAGGGCTTGACAGGCTGATGGAGGCAAATATGGGACTCTCGGTGAGAATCGGAATGCCCGAAGGAATAGAGTCAAGCTGCGCTTCAAACTCGCCTCTTTTTCAAAGCAATGTGAATAATCCGATGTATTCAACAGGGGTAGGCCTTATTCTTCACAGCACAGATGGAGAGACTGTCCCGAACGCTTTCGGGATTAATGGAGATATGGTCAACGGGATATTTGACAGGATGAAAGAATGGGTAAGGAATCTGTTTGGTGTTAATGGGAATGAGTTGAGAGGCAAGTCCTGAACGCTTTCGGGATCAATGAGGCAAAGGGTATGAAAAAACAAAAAAAAGCGTCAAAGGATCAAAGTGTCAAAGATTCAAAGCGAAATATTTGTTTCTCTGACACTATGATACTCTGATGCTTTGATACTAAAAAAGGAGGTATTTTATGTTTGAAATTGAAGAAGTGAGAGGGCAGGGAGCAAATATCAAGGTCATAGGAGTCGGAGGCGCGGGCGGCAATGCCGTGAATAACATGATAGCCTCTAATCTCCACGGAGTTGAATTCATAGCAGTTAATACCGACAGCCAGATACTTGAGACTTCGCTTGCCACTGCGAAGGTGCAGATAGGCATGGACATTACAAAGGGTCTTGGAGCAGGCTCAAATCCTGAGATAGGACGGGAGGCAGCTCTTGAAGACAGAGAGGCTGTTGCAGAATCTATCAGAGGCGCTGACATGGTATTTATAACAGCTGGGATGGGCGGAGGAACAGGCACAGGCGCTTCACCTGTTGTCGCAAGCGTTGCAAGAGAATTAGGCGCCCTGACAGTTGCCATTGTCACAAAACCATTTTTCTATGAAGGAAGGAAAAGGGCAATAAACGCTGATATAGGCATGAAAGAGCTTCAGGGCTGTGTTGACGCCCTTATAGTTGTTCCAAATGACAGGATAGGGCTTGTCGTTGAAAAAGGCACGCCCATGCTAAAGTCATTTGCTGTGACGAATGATGTCCTCAGGCAGGCTGTTCAGGGAATATCGGATTTAATATTAATTCCGGGACTTATAAACCTTGATTTTGCCGATGTGAAGGCTGTAATGGCAGACGCAGGAAGGGCTGTAATGGGGATAGGTCTTGGAAGAGGAGACGGAGGAGCGCTTGAAGCAGCAAGAAAGGCTATCTCAAACCCTCTGCTTGAAGATTCTTCAGCTGAAGGAGCGAAGGGAATTATCCTGAATATCACAGGAGGACTTAATCTCTCCCAGAGTTCGGTTCAGGAGGCAGCGGCGTTTATCTATGACCTTGCGGATAATGAGGCGAATATAATATTCGGAGCCGTGATTAATCCAGACATTGAGGATGAGGTCAGGGTAACTGTGATTGCAACAGGTTTTGAGGAAAGGAAAGAGAAGGTAGAACTTCCTCATGTTAAAAAGTGGAATCCGGTAAAAGAACTCTCAAATTTTAAGGGATCAGACAGGATTCTTGCAAAGAGCCTTAAGCCTGATTATTCGGCATTACCTCTGCCTGCACGATGTGAGCAGGACATACCGGCGCTTATGCCTTATGAGGATCCGCTTGATGTGCCTGCATTTATGAGGAAAACAGTTCAAAAAGTAATATAGTTGTTTCCCCCCAAAAGGGGCTTCCGTCCCCCCGGAAGCCCCTCTCCCCCCTTTATTTATGTATTATGTATAAGGAGGCTGAGATTGTCTTTCGGCAATATTAAACTACCGTTGTAAAAGTGGGCATAATTACAAAAAACGGTGTCCAGAAATAGCAAATTATTTTTTAATATCATA
>JASEHP010000129.1 GCA_030018605.1 Thermodesulfovibrionales bacterium | reverse complement strand
TTAACGGGTAAAACCCGTTTATATAAATCTTATAACACAAATTCTTAGTAGGAGGCAATATGAAAAAGATAGAAGCCATAATAAAACCGTTCAAATTAGATGAAGTAAAAGACGCCCTTAACAGAATCGGGGTGCAGGGCATGACAGTTACGGAAGTGAAGGGATTCGGGAGACAGAAAGGGCATGTGGAGCTTTACAGGGGCGCAGAATATGACATAACTTTTGTGCCCAAAATAAAAATAGAGGTTGTGGTGTCCGAAAGCCTTACAGAAAAGGCCATCGGAACAATAGAAGCAACGGCAAAAACAGGCAAAGTCGGAGATGGAAAGATATTCATCTCAAATCTGGATGATGTAATCAGGATAAGGACAGGAGAAAAGGGGGAGGCAGCAATTTAGCATAAAGCCAGACGCACCATGCTTTAATATAGCGGGAACTCCATGGCTGTAAAGGCGTGGGTATCTATATTGTCCTACGAAAATGTAGCTAATACAAATTTGTAGGAAATCTGCAACTGATTGTAAATAAAGAGTAAAAACAGGTTATGGCTATGGAATCCTACAAAATTGTAGGATTCCATAGCTACTTTTAACTAAAATTTCCTTTAAAATCAATAAGTTCCCTGGCATGGTTTTAGCTAATAAATCCCGAAAATAATGGCAAGGAGCGTTTGAGAATGAAAAAATGGATGACTTTAGCTATTTATGGCATATGCTTGTTTTTCCTGACAGCGCCTGATGCTTTTGCTCAGGAAGCAGGGAAGGTGGATGCTGGTGATACCGCCTTTGTTCTTCTGTCAGCGTCACTTGTAATGCTTATGACTCCGGGTCTTGCGCTTTTTTACGGCGGTATGGTCAGGCGCAAAAATGTTCTCGGAACAATCATGCAGAGTTTTGTCACGATTGCAATAGTAAGCATTCAGTGGATACTTTTCGGATACAGCCTGTCTTTCGGCCCTGATATCGGCGGTATTATCGGAGGGCTTGACTGGGCAGGGTTAAGAGGAGTAGGCGGCAATCCTAACCCTGACTATGCTGCAACAATCCCGCATATTGCATTTATGATATATCAGGCGATGTTTGCTGTGATAACACCTGCATTGATTACCGGCGCCTTTGCGGAAAGGATGAAATTTTCAGCCTTCTTTATGTTCACAATCCTGTGGTCAACGATTGTCTATGACCCTGTTGCGCACTGGATATGGGGCACAGGCGGCTGGCTTAAAAACACCGGAGTGCTGGATTTTGCAGGCGGCATTGTCGTGCATATCACATCCGGTATTTCAGCGCTTGCTGCGGCATTGATAATCGGCAAAAGAAAGGGTTATCTGCATGAGCCTTTCTATCCGCATAACCTGCCGATGACAGTGCTCGGCGCAGGGCTTTTGTGGTTCGGGTGGTTTGGATTCAACGCTGGAAGCGCACTGTCATCAGGCACATTAAGCGCGATGACGTTTGTTATAACGCATGTATCCGCTGTTTCAGCGACCCTCATATGGGTGGTTATAGAATGGCTTCACAGGGGAAAGCCGACAATGTTCGGTGCTGCCACTGGTTCCATTGCCGGCCTCGCTACTATCACGCCAGCCTCGGGATTTGTAGGCCCTATGTCAGCGCTGTGCATAGGCTTGGCTGCTGGAACGGTTTGTTACATTGCGCTGAATATGAAGAACCGTTTCGGGTATGATGATTCGCTTGACGCATTTGGCGTGCATGGAATAGGAGGCATCTTAGGCACAATTGCTACAGGGATGCTTGCTCAAAAGATTTTAAATCCCGCAGGCGCTGACGGACTGCTTTTCGGCAGCAGCAGGATGTTGATTTCCCAGATTATCGCGGTATCTGTCACGGCAATATATTCATTTGTAATAACAGTGGTTATCTTAAAGGTTATTGACTGGACAATCGGACTGAGGGTTGATGAAGAGGCAGAGGTTGAAGGGCTTGACATATCGCAGCACGGCGAAAGCGGATATACGCTTTAACCCTATAATGTTATGCTATAATCTGCATACATGATAAAGGTTAAGATATGCGGCATGACAAATCTTGACGACGCAATGGCAGCAGCGGATTTCGGCGCTGATGCGCTGGGTTTTGTGTTTTTCAAGAAGAGTCCACGGTATATTTCACCTGCAAATGCAAAAAAAATAATAAAAAAACTCCCGCCATTCGTCTTAACGGTAGGTGTGTTTGTAAATGAGAATAAAAAGAGCATTGAAGAAATTGTCTTACAGACAGGGATAAACATAATCCAGCTTCATGGAGACGAGACTCCCAAGGCGTGCAAGCTCTCAAAACCCGCCATAAAGGCGATACGCGTTAAATCCCTTGATAGTCTTGAGATAATTTCTAAATATAGAGATAAAGTTTCCGCATTCCTGCTTGATGCCTATACACCTGAACTATTTGGCGGCACCGGTCAGATTTTCAACTGGGATATTGCTGTGGAGGCAAGACAATTCGGCAGAGTTATCCTTGCAGGAGGATTAACGCCTGAAAACATTGAAAAGGCTGTGCGCTTTGTCTATCCTTACGCTGTTGATGTAAGCAGCGGAGTTGAGGCAGAGAAAGGCAAAAAAGACCACAAGAAGATGAAGCTGTTTATAGAAAGGGCGAAGAGTGTCAGTTACTAATACATTCATAAGTAAGAAGACATGTGCGCACCTTTTTGTCATTGCGGCTTGTCCGCAATCCTTCTCCATGCTGTCATGCTGGCTTGTCCAGCATCCTTCTTCAGAATGATTCCGAACAAGTCGGAATGACAGTAATGTTGCCATACTTTTGCACTTATTAGTAATTATTTTTTGATAGTGAACACTGTAACTAATCACTGTCACTTGAAACTCTAATCACTGTCTTCACATTCCCCCTTGGGTTGAAATCTCCGGTGACTTCAAGAAACCTCGGTTTCAATTTCTTTTCAAGCTCTGAATAAATTTTATTCGTTGCTTCTTCATGCGAGATATGCATATTGCGGAATGAATTCAGATAAAGCTTAAGCGACTTTAGTTCCACAATCTTTCTGTCAGGGACATATTTTATGGCTATGGTCGCAAAGTCAGGATAGCCCGAGCGGGGACACAGGCAGGTGAATTCATTAAAGCTTATATTGATTTCATAGTCCTTTTCTGTGTGCGGGTTATCCCACAGTTCCAGCTTTGCTTTTTTTATAGCCTCTTCTCCGTAGCGCATAGAAAAATTTAACACGCATGTATTGACAAAAGCAAATATATTTTAGTAAGCTTTATCCAGTAGCAGTCCTTTTATTGTAAAAACCCTCTCAGGATAGGCAAAGCCTACCGGGTTTTATTATTAAATATAAAAAACCACCAGAGAAAATCCCTACGAGGAGCTAAATATGGATAACATATCTATTTCAGAGCTAAAAGAAAAGACCATTGACGAGCTTACCACTGTTGCAAAGACCCTGAATGTTGACGGCGCATCAGGCATGAGGAAGCAGGATATCATATTTGCAATACTTCAGGCGCAGGCTGAAAAGACGGGAAATGTATTCGGGGAGGGCGTTCTTGAAATACTGCCTGACGGTTTTGGATTCCTCCGCTCACCTGATTACAGTTATCTTCCCGGTCCTGATGATATTTATGTTTCGCCTTCCCAGATCCGCAGGTTTATTTTGAGGACAGGCGACCTCGTTTCAGGCCAGATAAGACCTCCCAAGGAGAGCGAAAGATATTTTGCTCTCCTCAAAGTAGAGGCAGTAAACCATGAATCTCCAGAAGACAGCATAAACAGAACGCTTTTTGACAACCTTACTCCGTATTATCCCACCGAAAGAATAAAGCTTGAATATGACACAAGTGATTATTCAACAAGGGTAATGGATCTTATAGCTCCTGTCGGCAAAGGGCAGAGGGGGATGATAGTTGCCGCGCCAAGGACAGGGAAGACAATGCTGCTTCAGTCAATAGCAAAGGCCACGAAGAAAAACCACGGGGAAATACATCTTATAATTCTCCTGATAGACGAAAGGCCTGAAGAGGTTACTGACTGGAAAAGGCAGGTTCCGTCAGCAGAGATAATAAGTTCAACATTTGATGAGCCGCCTCAGAGACACTGTCAGGTTGCCGAGATGGTTATAGAAAGGGCGAAAAGGCTTGTGGAAACTAAGCGTGATGTGGTCATTCTTCTTGACAGCGTGACAAGGCTTGCAAGGGCTTATAATGCGATCATGCCCACAAGCGGTAAGGTTTTGTCAGGAGGGCTTGACTCAAACGCCCTTCAGAAACCTAAGAGATTTTTCGGCGCTGCCAGGAACATTGAAAACGGTGGCAGCCTTACAATTCTTGCCACCGCGCTTGTTGATACAGGAAGCAGAATGGATGACGTCATCTTTGAAGAATTCAAAGGCACAGGCAATATGGAGCTTCACTTAGATAGAAAGCTTGTTGATAAGAGGATATTCCCGTCCATAGATATAAATTCATCAGGCACAAGAAAAGAGGAATTGCTTGTTGACAAAGATGTGTTAAACAAGATGTGGATTCTGCGGAAGGTCTTAAACCCTCTAAGCACAGTTGAAAGCATGGAGTTTCTGCTTGGCAAGCTTACAGGCACAAAGGGCAACAAGGACTTTCTTGATATGATGAATAAGTAGGGCTACCAACTTTTTCTTGTCAATCTCCACGGTGCATGGTACTGTCAACTATTTTGTGTAAATTTGATAAAGGGGCAAATTGGGCCGCACC
>JASEHP010000128.1 GCA_030018605.1 Thermodesulfovibrionales bacterium | reverse complement strand
TGATATTAAAAAATAATTTGCTATTTCTGGACACCGTTTTTTGTAATTATGCCTACATTTTTATTTTGGTATTGATTATAAGATTGTATGGAATATTGCCAGGAAGGAACTGCCCAAACTGTCCAAACAGATTGAAAACGCTCTTAAATGAACGACATTCTCTATAAACTCTCTTCCCTCAACTCCATCCTTGACAACACAAGCCCCATAGCACAAAAGTCCACAAAGCAGCCGACAACCTGTTGATGGTATATAACCTATCCCACCCATCTCTCCAGCAAAAACTTCGCTCCTTCTTTATCCAACGGCTGGTTTCCTGAGCCGCATTGAGGGTCTTGAATGCAGGAGGGGCATCCTTCCTCGCAGGAGCATTCCGATATAACTGTCAGCGCCGCCTTAAACCACTCATCCATAACATCAAACGCCCTTTTTGTCAGCCCGATTCCGCCTTCATACCCGTCATATATAAATATCGCAGGCTTTTTAAATAGAGGGTAAAAAGGATAACTCAGTCCGCCGATGTCTCCCTTATCGCATAAGGCAAAGAGGGGCATGCACGCTATTGAGGCGTGTTCAAATGCATGAAGGCTTCCTGCAAGGTCATAGCCGAGAGATTTTATGTCATTCTCTGTATCTTTATCTATCCTTAACCACAACCCCTCTGTATCAAAAACATATTCAGGCATATCAAGGTCATGCCTTGAGATCCTTGTCCTGTCGAATATATTTTTCCTATCATAGCCTGTCACCCTGTTTTTCATCCTTAGCATTCCTCTGTAGACTTTCATGCTTCCGAGCTTCCGCTCTTCCGTCTCCTCTATCACCTCTGTCTCATCCTTTGTGTGCGCCTGAGTGTAGTAGGAGACGTCAACCTCCCTGCAAATAACCTTTCTTTCTTCAATCATGAGTTCCGATACCCTGTACTGCCTTCCGCGGTGGAGATAGATTGCGCCCGGAAACGCCTCCCGGAAAATCCTTGCGCCGCTCAAGTCTCCGATATGCCTTCCTGATTCGTCCAGTATATTAAACGGTTTGCCTATAGCCCGTATTCCAACTTCTCTGTGAGGAGTTCTCCTTCTTGAAAACCAGATATCGCCTTTTTTGCCGGGATTTAACATTCCTTCCTGAACAAGCTCTTCTATCAGAGGCATAAGTTTTTCAGTATCATAAACGCTGTCTCCGGCCTTTAGATATATTTCCAAAGATGCGCAGGAAAGATGTTTCTTAATGATGTTTTTATTCTCAAGGTCTATGACTCCGGCCTCATGAGATTTTTCAAAGAACGCATCAGGATGCCTCATGAAATACTGGTCCAGCGCATCCTGAATCGCAATCATCGCAATCAAAGATTCCTGCCCCTGCCTTCCAACCCGTCCTGCCCTCTGCCATGCGCTTGATATCGAACCCGGATAACCTGCAAGGATGCAGGCGTCAAGCCCGCCTATATCAACACCGAGTTCAAGGGCGCTTGTTGAGACAACGCCGAGGAGTTCGCCGCTGAAGAGTCTCTGCTCTATCTCTCTTCTTTCCTTTGGAAGAAAACCCGCGCGATAGGGGCTGATTTTTCCGGCAAACTGAGGCGCTCTGTCAACAGTCCACTTATATATAAGCTCTGTAATCTTCCTTGCCTTTGTGAATACAATAGTCTTTAAGCCTGCCTCAAGGCATTTGATGAACAAAGCTGTTGCCTCTGTATAAGGGCTTTCATGTAATGGATTTATGAATAAAAAATGTTTTCCTCCTCTCGGCGCTCCGTCTTCTGTCACAGATTTGAACGGAAGCCCGACAAGTTCCTCTGCAAGGCTCTTCGGATTCGCAATCGTAGCTGAACAGGCGATAAACTGAGGGTTTGAACCCCGGTAATTGCATATCCGTCTGAGCCTCCGCAATACATGGGCAACATTAGAGCCGAACACTCCCCTGTATGTGTGTATCTCATCTATAACAACATATCTGAGATTCGTAAAAAACTCTTCCCATTTAGCATGAAAGGGGTTTATTGCAAGATGGAGCATATCAGGGTTTGTGAATATGACATTTACGCGTGGAGGAAACTCTGTTCCCCCTGCGATACCCCTTTGAAAAGCTTTTCGTATCTTTTCCCTCCTGTAGGATGTTGTATCTCCGTCATAGACTTCGGCAGGCTGAAGTGGAGATTTTGTCTTTCTTTCCTTTCCCCCCTCACCCTTGCCCTCTCCCTCAAGGGGAGAGGGTTTATAAATATCCCCTCCCTTGACGGGAGGGGATGGGGAGGATGATAAAACTTCATCAAAAAGTTCATTCAGATTTTTCACCTGATCCTGCTCAAGGCCTTTCAGAGGGAAAATATACAGGGCTGTTGCTTCAGGATTTTCCATTATGGATTCAATAACCGGTATATTATAGATGAGGCTCTTCCCGCTTGCAGTCGGAGTCATTACAACAACATTTTCTCCCTGCCTGATTAAATCAATCGCCTCAACCTGATGGCTGTAAAAAAGCCTTATCCCCTGTCCGGAAAGAACATCTCTCAGTTTCTCATTAAGGTCAAGCCTCATGTATTTGGGCTCAAGAGGATGGATGTATTTGTGGCTTGCTATCGTCTCGCTGAATCTCTTGTTTTTTTCAAGGGATTCAATAAAGCTATGGATTGACATCTGCTAATGGATTCCTCTAAAAGTCTTCGTCTTCCGGCCATCCATGTTTGCCTATCAAAGGCACAAATACGCATGGCACATGAGTCTGTTCCGAGATGCCTTCTTTGGATTTCCTTACAATCAAAAGCTGCTGCGAAAACCGTATTCCGACAGGGGCAATAATTATTCCTCCGTCAGCCAACTGCTCTATCAAAGGCTCCGGAATCTTAGGTGTGCCTGCTGTTACCAGTATCCTGTCAAAAGGAGACTCTTCAGGCAGTCCGAGCGTGCCGTTGCCGGTTATAACATGGACATTGCCATATCCCAGCGCCTGAAATCTCTCCTCTGCTTCTTTAGTAAGCAGAGCTTTTCGCTCTATTGTAAAAACCTCTCTGGAAAGCTCTGCAAGGATTGCCGCCTGATAACCGGAGCCTGTCCCTATCTCAAGGACTTTTTCATTCCCCTTAAGATCAAGGAGTTCTGTCATTATCGCAACCATGTACGGCTGTGATATTGTCTGCTCCTCTCCGATTGGAAGCGCCATGTCTTCATAAGCATTATGCAGCATGGAATCACCTACAAAAAGATGTCTCGGCACCTTTCTCATTGCAGAGAGGACCCGTTCATCCTTTATTCCCCTCGGAATAAGCTGGGCGTCAACCATCAAATCGCTTAATCGCTTAAAATCTTCCATGTTTGCGTTTGTTGCGTTATAGAGTTATAGAGTTATAGCGTTAAAAAGCATATTATCAATGAGTGCAATAACGCACTACGCCATAACGCCATAACGCTTTAATATTTCTCTTGCTGCCATCACCCCTGACACCGATGCCTGAATCAACCCTCTGCTCACCCCGGCTCCGTCGCCTATGGCAAAAAGATTTTTGACCTCAGTTTCAAAGGTATTGGCAAGCTTAAGCTGCATTGAATAGAACTTAACTTCTACTCCGTAAAGAAGCGTATGTTTTGAATTTACGCCCGGCGCTATTTTATCAAGGGCATCAATCATCTCAAGTATATCCGAGAGATAACGATACGGGATAACAAAACTTAAATCTCCCGGAGTTGCAGCTTTCAGTGTGGGCTGGACGATTCCCTTTGCTATCCTTGCATGCGTTGAGCGCCTTCCCATCTGCAGATCGCCGAGCCTCTGAACGATTACGCCTTGACCAAGGAAATTAGCCAGCCTTGCAATATATCTCCCGTAGGATATGGGTTCATTAAAAGGTTCCGTAAAAAATGTGCTTACGAGGAGGGCAAAATTTGTGTTGCCGGTTTTTCTGTCAGCATAGCTGTGGCCGTTAACCGTCCAGATGCCTTTCAGATATTCTTTTACGACCTCGCCGTAAGGGTTAACGCAGAAGGTTCTCACCTTATCGTCAAATTTCTTTGAATAAAAGATTAATTTAGGCTCGTATGTAATGCTTGTAAGATGTTCAAAAACAGATGCCGGAACCTCAACCCTTACTCCTATGTCAACAGGATTCTGAAGCAGGGTGAGATTCAGCCGCCTTGATTCCTTTTCAAGCCACCTTGAACCTTCCCTGCCGGGAGCCAGTATCACATAATCAGAATAAATCTTATCTCCGTTCTTGAGCCTGATTCCAACAGCCCTGCCCTTTTCTGTAAGAACACTTTCAGCATCAGCGCCGAATAACGTTTCAACTTTATCATTCAGCGACTTTTTTACCATCTTCAGTAAAACCCTGCACCTGTCCGTGCCTATATGCCTTATCCTTGAAGGTATGAATACAATATCGTTTTTGGATGCAAGCCTCTCTATCTTCTGAATTTCCTCTCTGCTTCCTCCGTAAGCTTTCTTGGGCGCGCCGTATTTAATGTAGATGCTGTCGGCATAGTCTATCAGCGACTGAAGCGTGTCTTTGTCTGTATACCTTAGAAGGAATCCGCCGACATCAGGCGAGAGGCTCAGTTTTCCGTCGCTAAATGCGCCTGCCCCGCCCCATCCGCTGAGAAGAGCGCACTCAGGGCATGCCTTGCAGGATACATCTTTTATCATCATCGGGCATTTTCTTTGGTCTATATCCATGCCCTTTTCTATGATGAGTATCTTTGTACTCTTCTTTTTTTCTAAAAGTTCAAGAGCGGAAAAAATGCCCGCAGGCCCTGCGCCGACTATTATGACATCGTATTTCTTCATCAATTCTAAACTCAAAAGTAAAAATTTAAAATGTAAAATTGCAATTAAAAATTCAAAATGAACCTCCCCGCAGCAAGCTGCGGGGTATCCCAAAATCTCCCCTCCCTTG
>JASEHP010000127.1 GCA_030018605.1 Thermodesulfovibrionales bacterium | reverse complement strand
GGCATAATGATCCATTACTCCTTAACGTCGCATATGTATCGTAACTTTTTCATAGTGTTGTTAGGAGCGATGGGTTCTTACCTGAGATGTCCGTCATGCAAAAAGCTCCAGCATTTCAAGGGCAAGAAAAAGGGAGATACTGTTATATGTAAAAAGTGCGGGCATGAGTTTGAGGTGAAATGATTTTCACTTAGGGTTCTATCTTGCTTAACAACTATAGGTCGTGCAGATTATAAATCCGAATCAGAGAAGCATCTAACCTCCGTTGTGTACTATAAATACTCAAATATCTTCTGCTTATTATACTTCAATCCCTGAACTTATAACTTCAAGTTGACATTACCCCCCCCCCGTCAAATATACTTTAAAAAAAGAGGAGGTGATAAAAAAGAGGTTTTGTCTTTAAAAAGTCAAATGGAATAATGAAACGGAGGGAAAATGAGGAGATTTTCAAAATATCTGCTTATATCTTTAATTGTAGTCGGCCTAAGCACTGCTGTTTATGCAGCAGTTGCAAAATGGATTTTTGTTCCAAATGCAGCGTCAAAAACCCTTTCTTTCGTTGACCCGAATAAAGACATGGTCATAGGCCACTGCGAAACCGGGCCAACAGGCTGGCTTGCATGTCTAACGCCTGACTTGAAGAAGATTTATGTTGGTGAAAACGGCGGTGATTCGGTAACAGTTATTGATGCCATGACACACAAAACCCTAAAACATATTAAAACCGGCAAAAATGTAAAACACCCTTTGGTAACGCCAGACGGGAAATATGTGCTTATCAACCATACGGGTGAGGTTAAGGCTGTGCTTCTGGATGCAAAAACAGATAAGGAATTAAAAACCTTTGCTGTTGACCATGTGAACAAAGAACAGAAAGGCCCATTAATGATGCATTCGGCTTTCACCTGGGACAGCAAATTTGCCTTTGTTCAGAACTATGCTGATAAGAAAGCATATGTCCTCAGCATCCCGGCGCTTGAAGTTGTTGCAACTATTGACGGCGACAGCCCAGCGCATTACTTCATACCAACACCTGACAACAAGCAGGTGTGGATAGTCTACGAAGGAAACGATGCTGCTAAGATAAAACCTTCTGTCTCGATCGTTGATCTATCAACATTCACAGAAATTAAGAAGATCGAAATACCGACAGGTGACGGGGAGACTATAGAGGGTCATCATGGCATATTCACGCTGGATGGGAAGTATTTCTATTTCTGCAATAGGGGACCGGGACCGAAATTCGGCGGGACAACAGTAGCAGTAATCGATGTCGCTCAACAGAAAATTGTCAGGACTATCAAGGGCGCAAACGGTGTTGGGCATCCTTATCTTACACCTGACGGGAAATATGTTGTGCTGACACCATATGGCTCGAATGTCATATCAATAATTGATGCAAAGACAGGGCTGAAGCTCAAAGATGTTGCTGTCGGGAACGGCAACCATGTTGGGCATATTGTCTTCAGTGCAGACAGCAAGAAGGCATATGCAACCAATGCATCAGATGGCGCACTGTATGTCATTGACCTGCAGACGAGAGAGGTTGTAAAAGGCATTCCGACAGGCGATAAGGCAGCTCAGGTTATAAATACTTATACGAACCTGTTTGAAGTTCCCGGAGTATACAAGTCAGGTCACTAACCATTAATTCTCGTAAAGTGGCGGCTTATAAAAGCCGCCACTTTAAATAGAGCAATCGCATATATACGTACTACAAACCCGAGCCAGAGAAGCATTATAAGCCCCTTGTCATGTCCTGTGTCCCTGCTGTTTTTGAAGGCGCAGCAATAACTGTCAAATGCTAAAATACTAAACTTATTACTTCAAGTTGCCACTGTTCGATATTTGCTTTGGACTTAAACCTCAACCACCTTGATCTCTGTATGCTTTGCTATTAAATTAAAATGTTTATCCGAATGCATCAGCTTGCATTTATGGTGTAGTGCAATAGATGAAATTATTACATCTGCCATAGGTGCATTAATGCCGCTTTTCCTGAGTTTATATGCTGTTTTCCACGCTGTCTCCCAAACATAGCCGTTTATTGTAAGCTGAGGAAGCGCAAGAAAATCCTGATAAAGCATACTGTATTCTTTATCAGATTTAGCGCCTCTTAAAATCTCCATGATTATAATCTCTGTTGTGTACCCCCTGTTTTCAGAAACTATGGCAGCTATTTTCTCTTTTAGGGATGACTCCTCTTCTCTAAAGCACTTAATCCAAACAGAAGTATCTATTAGAAAATTTTTATCAATCATCTGTCTTCCCTGAATTTTTCAAGATCTTTTAAGGTAATATCTATTGGTGATGTCCCAAATAGACTGATTAGATGTTCTATCCTTTTTTTTCGTATGAGCTCTTTAATTGAAAAATTCACAAGTTCTTTTTTAGTCTTAATAGAAGTAAGCTTTTTTGCATCATCTAAAAGCTTATCGTCTATATCTATTGTTGCCCTCATAGTATGCCTCCTTTATGCATACTATAAAATAAATTATTATGCTTGTCAAATGCATAAAAAAGGCAGCTTATTGCTGCCTTTTAATTATAGATTCTTTATTCCGGGTTCTGAAATCTTTTTAGTGCAACAAATTATACTGGATGATATAAGCTGCGGCACCGCAAAAATATCCGATAAGGGCAAGCGGTCCAATGCACCGGGCATACCAGAAGAACTCTATCTTTTCAAGCCCCATTGCAGCCACGCCCGCAGCAGAACCTATAATTAAAATAGAACCGCCTGTGCCTGCGCAGTACGCCATGAATTCCCAAAGAAATGAGTCAGGAGGATACTGGCTAAGCGGATACATTCCCATTGAAGCAGCCACCATAGGAATATTGTCCACAACAGCGGAAACAAGCCCTATGATAATTACGATCAAAGACTGACTGCCGAGCTTTACGTCAAGCCACTGTGCCAATGAAGGCAGCATGCCGTTAGCAGAAAGTGTAGCCACAGCAAGCAGAATGCCGATGAAAAAGACTACCGAGGCCATATCAATGCGCCTGAGCGCCTTGGTCAAAGTGAGGTGTTCCTTTGCCTCAGCGGGTTTTTCCCTGTGCAGGATATTGCCGACAAGCCAAAGCATGCCAAGGGCAAATAAAATGCCGAGGTATGGAGGCAGATGCGTAATTGCCTTAAATATCGGAACAAAAACTAAGGCGCCTATACCCATAAAGAACATTAAGGTCTTTTCAAATTGAGAACAACTTATTGCGCCATTTTCAACTTTGTCAGGAGGCACAACATCGCCCTTGAGCATGAAGGAGGCACTGGTAAGAGGAACGAGCAGATTGACCATGGAAGCAATCCATGTGGTCTTCATTATATTGAGAGTCGTGACCTGTCCGCCAATCCAGAGCATTGTTGTTGTCACATCGCCGATTGGAGACCATGCACCGCCTGCATTTGCTGCAATCACGATAATACCTGCAAAGAAAAGGCGTTGTTTATGTTCCTTAAGTAAACGTTTCATCAACGCAACCATCACTATTGTTGTTGTCATGTTGTCTAATATCGAAGACAGATAAAAGGTAATAAAGCCGATGATCCAGAGCAGGGTTGTGAGCTTTTTTGCCTTGATGCGCGAGGTTATGACCTCGAAACCGCCGTGAGAGTCTGTCACCTCAACAATGGTCATGGCGCAGATAAGGAAAAATACAATGGCTGCTGTTTCGGCCAGCTTTTCAGTGAGCTGGTGGATTACGCCTTCAACACCCAGCGGGCTTGCAAAGGAATAAAGCGTCCACATTAAGCCTGCGGCAAGCAGGGCTGTGGCAGACTTATTGATTTTAATGGGGTGCTCAAGAGCGATCATTGCGTAGGCAAGCACAAATACAACTGCAACCATAGTCATCATCTGTGAGTCCCTCCTTAGAATTTCAAATAGTATAAACCATCTTGCCTAAAGAGCAAATAAAAAAGCCCCGAGCAGCTCGGGGCTTCAAATTCAAAAATGTCGGATTCCGATTAATTAAGCCTTAACCACAAGCACAGGGCACGGTGCATGCCCTATTGTCTCCTCTGTGACGCTTCCCATGAGCAGCCTTTTTAATCCCGTCCTTCCGTGGCTTCCCATGATGATGACGTCTGTCTTTTCTTTTTTTGCGAGGCCTGTTATTACCTCATAAGATTCGCCTTCGCCTGTAAAAGTTGATGTTTTGATATTAAATGCCTCTGCTTTTTTCTTAATTTCCGCAACAGATTCTTTTGCCTTTTGGGCCATCTCATCAACAACCTGCTGAGCCTCGGCATAGAACTCTGAAGGCACATCCACTACAGAAATAGCAAGGAGTTCGCCTCCGTATGATTTTGCAAAGTCTATCGCCTTTTCAGAAGCAGCCCTGCTGTATTTTGAGCCGTCAGTGGCAACCAATATCTTTTGCCATCCTACTGCTGTGCTTTTCGGCACAACAAGGACGTCTTTATGCCCGTAGCCGATAACCCTTGCAGTAACGCTTCCCACAAGCGCTCTTTCAATACGGCGCAGCCCCCTTCTTCCCATAACTATCCGGTCGCAGTTTTCCGCATCCGCAAGGTCCAGTATCCTTTCATGAACATCTCCTTCCTCGCACACGGTCTTTATCAATGCTCCTTCTGCCTTTGCTATCTTTTCGGCATTTGAAAGAGCGTCTTCGCACGGCTTTCTTATTGACGCAAGGACATTGCCCACGGCAACAAGGTCCAGATCGCCTGTGTAAGGCGGAACTACGGATACAACAGTTATCCAGCTTCCTTCATTTACCGCAAGCTTAAATGATTCTCTTAATGCATGAATGTGCACTTCCCCCAATATAGCGGACACACCGAAGAGTTAGGTTAATATATAAAAAGGCATAATTACTTTTTTCGGTGTCTGTTTTGGAGTATGGAGAGGATTAATTTAC
>JASEHP010000126.1 GCA_030018605.1 Thermodesulfovibrionales bacterium | reverse complement strand
TGACTATCTCATCAAAAAAGGAGGTATGTCGCATTTGTATGGAACTTATACAAGACATTGTGATATACCCTAAAATTAGGTTAAAATAATTAAATCCATGGGAAAAGTTATTGCCATAGACGGTCCTGCAGGCGCAGGTAAAGGGACAATTGCCAAACTGCTTGCCGGAGAACTTGGATTCAGCTACCTTGACACAGGTGCGCTTTACAGGGCGGTTGCACTGGCATTGAGGGAAAAGGGAATAAATCCCGAAGACAGCGACGAAAAGATTGCAAGCGCCTTGAAGGGTATCGGCATTGCTTTCAAAGACGAGAAAGTATTTTTGAAAGAAAACTCTCAACTCTCAACTCTTAACTCTCAACGTCCTGACGGCAGGGATGTCTCGGAAGATATACGCACTACTGAGATGGGGCATTACTCTTCTGTATTTTCCGCGAGAAAAGCAGTCAGAGACTTTCTTCTTGATATCCAGAGGAATGCCTCGCTTAACTCCGACCTTGTGGCTGAAGGAAGGGATATGACAACAGTTGTGTTCCCTGACGCGTGGAAAAAATTTTATCTCGATGCATCTGTTGAAGAGCGGGCAAAGAGGCGCTATCTCCAGTTAAAAGAAAAGGGAATCAATATAACTGAATCGGAGGCAAAGAATGATGTTGTGGAAAGAGACGCAAGGGATTCAAGAAGAGACATTGCCCCGCTCATGAAAGCTGAGGATGCTGTCCTGATAGATTCCTCAAGCATGACAATAGACAAGGTTTTAGAAAATATTATGAAAGTCATAAGAGCTGACCATTGACATTAGCTTACCGTTTTACTACAACCCTGTTCTTCGTACTTTTTAAGATTCTCTTCAGATTTAAGATTATAAATATCGAAAAAGTTCCTGAAAAAGGCGGCGTTATTGTCGTGTCAAACCACGTCAGCCATTTGGACCCTCTGGTAATAGGCGCAGCAATAAGAAAGAGGCAGTCAACTTTCATGGCAAAAAGAGGGCTTTTAAAGATACCGCTCATCGGCGCCTTTGTAAAAACATTTTCATTCCCGGTTGACAGGGGCGCCCCGCAGCCTTCAACCATTAAAGAGGCGGTGAGAAGGCTGAAAAACGGCGAACTCATTGTTATGTTCCCGGAAGGCGGAAGAAGCAGAGACGGCAGTCTTCTTGATGCAAAGAGAGGCACGGGGCTTATAGCAGCGCTCTCAGGGGCAAAGGTTATTCCGGCCTATATTGACGGCACGGACAGGGCTCTTCCCGCAGGAGCAAAATTCATAAAGCCCTCGAGCATCAGCCTTATATTCGGCAGCCCGATAGAAATAGAGGGCAATGAGTCGGGCAAGGACTTACAGGAGAGAATCGGTAATGATATAATGAAAGAGATAGGAAATTTAAAGAACAAAATGTCATTGCGAGGAAGTCGTAATGACTGACGAAGCAATCTAAAAAAGGCAAGATTGCGGAGTTTATCCCGAGCCTGCTTTAAGATTGCTTCGGCTACGCCTCGCAATGACAGGCGAGGGACCTACGCTTGCAGTGACATGGTGAATATATGGAAATAACAATCGCAAAGACAGCGGGATTCTGTTTCGGGGTTAAGAGAGCCGTTGATATGGCCTTTAAGACCGCAAAGAAAAAACAGAAGGGCGTTTTCACCCTCGGCCCCATAATACATAACCCTCAGGTCATAGAAAAGCTGAAGCAGGAAGGAATTCTGCCGGTTGAGGACATAAACACGCCGGGGATAAAAGATATCATCATCCGGACACACGGCATCCCTTTGCAGGTTCTGAACAGGATTTCCGAGGCAGGATACAATATAATTGATGCAACCTGCCCTTTTGTGAAAAAAGCCCAGCATTATGCGAAACTGCTCAGAGAAGAAGGGTATCAGGTAATAATACTCGGAGACAGGGAGCACCCTGAGGTGCAGGGACTGATGAGCTATGCAGGAGACGATGCAATAGTCGTTGACAGTGAAAATGCGCTTCCAAAAATAAAGCATAATGTCGGGATTGTGGTGCAAACCACGCAGCCGGTTGAAGCGCTTAAAAAACTATTCGGAAAGGTCATAGAGCAGGCAAAGAATGTAAAGGTATATAATACAATATGTAGCTCCACGGCGCTGAGATTAAAAGAAACAGCGGCTATGGCTAAAAAGGTGGATGTTATGCTCGTTGTAGGAGGCAAAAACAGCGCAAACACGACCCAGCTTGCGAAATTGTGCAGGTCGCTTTCTGTTCCGACTTATCATATAGAGACAGCCGCCGAACTAATTCCTGAGTGGATGAACGGTGTAAAAAGCGTGGGCATAACAGCAGGGGCGTCAACGCCTGACTGGATAATTGAGGATATCATAAAGAAAGTAAAGGTCTACGACTCGTAGAGAAATAGGAGGATAAAAGGGTGATGGAAATCAAAAACAATGAGATGGAAAGGCTTTATGCTGAGACCTTTCACCGCATTGAAGAAGGCTCAATATTAAAGGGAAAGGTTATAGCTGTAAAACAGGAAGGAGTCATAATTGACATAGGATATAAAGTCGACGGCTTTGTTCCGGCTGAAGAGTTTTCTCCTGAGGAGTTTTCAAACTTGCATGAGGGAACTGCTCTTGAAGTGTATGTAGACACCATGAAATATTCCAATGGCATGGTTAATCTGTCAAGGAAAGCAGCAAACCGCATAAAGGCATGGGATATTATTGAATCTGCGATGGGAAAAGGCTCCGCTCTTGAAGGCGTAATCTCAGGAAAAACAAAAGGCGGGCTTTCAGTAGATATACTCGGAGTGACTGCTTTCCTGCCGGGATCTCAGATAGATGTAAGGGGAGTCAAGGACATGGACAGCCTTATCAGCAAGAGAATGCTTTTTAAGGTGCTGAAACTGAATAACAAGCGGTCAAACGTTATAGTCTCACACAAGGCTGTCATGGAAGAAGAAAGGCAGAAGAAAAAGGCAGAGACGCTTGAAAAGCTAAAGGAGGGAGTTCTCCTTACAGGCACTGTAAAAAATATCACAGACTACGGAGTTTTCATTGACCTCGGCGGGCTTGACGGCCTCCTTCACATATCAGACATATCATGGGGACGGATAACGCATCCTTCGGAATTCTTTGCGGTTGGTGATGAGATTGAGGTCATTGTGCGCAAATATGACGAAGAACAAAAAAGAGTCACCCTCGGGTACAAGCAGAAAAAACCCGACCCATGGAGCACCATAGATGAAAAATACCCTGTAGGCAAAAAGATAAAGGGCAACGTCGTGAACACAACCGAATACGGCGTATTCATAGAGCTCGAAAAAGGGCTTGAAGGGCTTGTCCACATATCAGAGATTGACTGGCTGCCGAGACCCAAACATCCGTCAAAATACCTTTCCATAGGAGAAACCGTAGAGGCAGTAATTCTGAAAGCCGATAAAAATGAGCGCCGCCTCTCATTAAGCATAAAGCAGCTTAAACCAAGCCCGTGGGAGCTTGTTTCACAGAGGTACAGCGCAGGACAGCAGATAACAGGCAAGGTAAAAAGCATTACTGATTTCGGGGTATTTGTCGGGCTTCCGGAAGGCGCGGACGGGCTTATACACATATCTGATATCTCATGGACAAAGCATATCAAACATCCGTCAGAGGTCATAAGAAAAGGCAAGAAGATAGATGCCGTTGTCCTGAGCATAGAGCCTGAGAAAGAGAGAATAGCATTAGGCATAAAACAACTCACATCAGACCCTTGGTTAACCGATATACCGGCAAGATTCAAGCTTGGAGACGAAGTGAAAAGCAAGGTGCTGAGACTGACCGACTTCGGGATATTTGTGGAAATAGAAAATGAGGTTGAGGGGCTGATTTACACATCCGAGATAGTAAAAGAAGATCCCCTGAAAGAGGGCGATATTGTATGGACAAGGATAATAAAGATTGATATTGAAGAGAGAAAGATAGGGCTCAGCATGAAAAATGTCAAAAAGGGGGGAGAATGAAAAAAGCCTGCCTCGTTATCATGGGGTTTTTGATACTGCTGATAGTAATAAGCGTGATATTTGCAATCTTCCAGAAAAATGTCCCCCTCGGAGAAAAAGTCGCAGTTGTGCGCATTGAGGGCCCGATAATGGATTCAAAAAACACTACCGATGAAATAAAGGGCTACCTTAAAGACCCGTCAATAAAAGCTCTTGTTTTGCGTGTAGACAGTCCGGGAGGCGCTGTTGCGCCGTCACAGGAAATATACGCAGAGGTTAAAAAAGCAACGCTGAAAAAGAAGGTCATTGTATCAATGGGCTCTGTTGCGGCATCAGGCGGCTATTACATCTCAGCGCCTGCAAATAGGATCATTGCAAATCCCGGCACATTAACAGGTTCCATTGGAGTGATAATGGAGATACCCAACATAGAGGGGCTTATGAATAAAATCGGCATAAAAACAGAGGTAATCAAAAGCGGCAGGCACAAGGATATTGCATCTGCGTTCAGAAAAATGGGAAAAGAGGAAAGGCTGATACTTCAGAGTGTGCTTGATGATGTGCACGAACAATTTATCAAGGCTGTGTCAAACGGCAGGAAAATTCCATTTGAGGAAGCTAAAAAACTTGCTGACGGCAGAATATTCACCGGCAAACAGGCTCTTGAAGCGCGGCTCGTTGATGAACTCGGCACCATTGAAGATGCTATCGCCGCTGCAGGCAGGCTTGCCGGCATAAAAGGTGAACCGGAGGTAGTAACCAAAAAAGAGAAATTTTCCATAGTTGATATTCTCAGAGGCAAATTTCCAAAAGAACTATCCGATGTATTCCCGACAGTAAAGATAAAATATCTGCTGGCGCCATAATCAGAGTGCCCAGATTATACACAATCTACTGAAAAAGTTACGATACATATGCGACGTTAAGGAGTAATGGATCATTATGCCA
>JASEHP010000125.1 GCA_030018605.1 Thermodesulfovibrionales bacterium | reverse complement strand
GAGGCATCTGTTATAACAAGCATCAATTATGACCACAGTGAATTTCTTGGCAATACCATCTCAGCGATTGCAGAAGAAAAGACAGGGATAATAAAGGATGGTGTTCCTGTTATCACTTCAGCACAGGAGCCGTCTGTAATGGATGCAATCAAAAAGAAGACGAAAGAAAAGAATGCTGGTCTTTTTGTTTACGGCAGAGATTTTTCAGCGGCAATAAAGTCAGAGGATACGAGCGGAAGTGTTTTTAATTATAACGGTGACAGCAGGTTAGAGGATTTGGTTATCCCGCTTCCCGGCAGGCATCAGGTGTTGAATGCATCCCTTGCGCTGAAAACAATTGAAATTGTTTCTAAGAAATCTTTGCATCACGCATCACGCATCACGCATCACGCCATCAGAAATGGGCTTGGGAATATAAAATGGCACGGCAGGCTTGAATTAGTGTCAAAGGAACCGCCGATTCTGATTGACGGCGCGCATAACCCTTCAGCCGCGAAAATTCTTGCCGATTCACTTAAGGAAATTTTTTTTAGAGCATACAGGAGAGTAATATTAATTGTAGGCGTCATGTCTGATAAAGACATAAGAGGGATAATGACGCCGCTTCTGCCCCTTGCCTCTGAAATTATATTGACAGCTCCGGCTTATGAGCGGGCAGCATCACCCCAGAAACTTGCAGCGTGCGCAGCAGAGATGGGATTTACGAATACACATATTGCACCAACCGTCAAAGATGCAATTGGTATAGCAATTGCAAAGACAGCCCTAACCCCTAAGCCCTTAATCTTGATTACAGGCTCTTTCTACACTATAGGTGAGGCTAAAGAGATACTTTGTGGAAGAGGCATTCTTTCATGCCTGAGGGAAACGGTATGAGAAGGCAGTCAACAGAGCAACAGAGCAGCAGAGCAGCAGAACAACAGTCTTTAGTGCAGAAATCTTTAACTGCTGGGCTACTGCGCTGCTGGGCTACTGCGCTTACTTTACTGTTTGCTCTTTACTGTTCACTGTTTACTGTTAGTTGTTTTGCTGAAGAGCCTCCGACATTCATAACATCAGATTCTTTGAAGCACGAAAAAAGCACATCAATGTATACGGCAAGAGGCTCTGTGCTTGTTGAACAAGGCGAGACAATAATGATGGCAAATGAGATGAAGTATGATGAAAAGACAGTCGATATCTTTGCTGAAGGGAATGTGGTATACGACAACCCTGATATAGTTCTTAAAGCAGAGAAGGCAGAGTTCAATCTTAATACAAAAAAAGGCACTTTCTATAATGCAGAGATTTTTTCAAAAAAAGATAAGTATTACATTTCCGGAAGTGAGATAGAAAAAAGGGGAGAAAAAGAATACTTCCTTAAAAAGGCGTCAGCCACGACATGCGAAAATCTTTCTCCTGAGTGGTGTATCAAGGGCAGGACTGCTGACATAATTATCGGCGACCGTCTCAAGTCTCGGGATGCCACTTTTAATATCAAAGACTTCCCTATTTTATATACGCCTTATCTCTGGGCGCCTCTACTTACTGAAAGGAAAACAGGACTTCTGACCCCTGTAGTTGGTTATTCGCAGTCAAAGGGGTTTTATTACAGGCAGCCGTTTTTCTGGGCCATAGATGAGGACAAAGATGCAACATTTATTGTTGACTGGTATAGCAGGGCAGGATTGGGAGAAGGGGCTGAATATAGATATGTGACGCCCAGAGATGTAGAGGGCAAACACTGGCTTTATCACTTCCATGACAGGAAAGCAGGCAGTGATTTTTATGAGTTAAAGTCTACTCATTCGAAAAAGAGTAAGGATAGTCTTTCCGGATACTGGAGTCTGAACCTGTTAAATGAAAAAAATTTTTACAGAGAATACAGCATTCACCGTTCTGAAAGAGTAAACAGATTTCTTGAATCAACTGCTGAACTTACGCTTCCTTCAGACAGCTCGAGACTTTACCTGATGTCACAGTATATTATTGACCTTAAAGATGGAAGTCATAATTCAGCGGTAGCTCAGAGACTGCCTGAATTAGGGTATGTTGTTAACCCGTCCAGAGTAGGTCCTTTGGTTTTTTCCATGACATCGTCCGCGTCAAACTTTGCAAGGGACAAAGGCGTATCAGGACAGCGTCTTGATATTTATCCTAAGCTTTCCCATTCTTTCGGCGACAAGATTATTCTTTCTCAGAATCTCGGGTTAAGAGAGACAATGTATTCTTTGCATAAAAATGAGGTTGAGGGATTTAAGAGTTCAGTGCACAGGGAAATGTTTGATTACAATATCACAGCGTCCAGCCGGTTCATAAAAAAATATAGCGAGAATTTTACCCACGGCATTGAACCTTCTCTGGGATATACGCTTATGCCGTGGATCAAAAAAGACAAGGTCAATGTCCCACTGTTTGATTCTATGGATATTTATTCAAGGCAGTCATCAATAGGTCTATCTCTTACAAACCGCCTCCTTGATAAAAAAGGCGAGTTCCTTACCGTAAGCATGTCGGAATCATATAATACATATGAACGGGACGTTCCACTTTCTCCATTAAGTGTGTCAGCATCTGTTCCGAGGCCTTTCCCTATAACTGCTGATGCCTCTTATAATCACTATACAGACCGTATGGAGACTATAAACTCAAGCGTCTCTATCCCCATAAAAAAGTTTTCATTTTCTTTTGGGGAGAGATACAACCAGCCTAATAAAACCATGTTTTATGATATAGGGGTGAGTTATACTTATTCAAAAAACTTGTCTGCTGAGGTTAAACTCTGGTATGATTCTAAAGGAGGAGGAGTTAGGGATTCCAATTTCATTATGAAATACCTTCAGCAGTGCTGGGGCATGTCAATAATAGTTAACAGAAAGCCTCCTGATGAGGTAAACAACAAGCCAAGCGAGCTTAGTGTTTTTGTTACCTTTGATCTGCTCGGGCTTGGCTCCCAATCTGTGAGGAAATAGAGATGGTGATGAGAAAAAATATCTTGGAGAACTTCTGATGGAAGCCGGGGTGATAACTGCTGAGCAGCGTGATAAGGCAATGCAGGAACAGAAGAGACTTGGCAAAAGGCTTGGAGAAACACTTGTCAGCCTCGGTATTATTACAGAAGAAGTTATGGCAAAGGCGCTCAGCGCACAGATGGGACTGCCATTTAAAGAACTGCGGTTTATGTCTGTAGCTCCGGGAGTTGTAGAACTTGTGCCGGAGTCTCTTGCGCGAAAACACAGAGCGCTGCCTCTTGAGATTAATAACGGGAGGCTTACTGTTGCAATGTCTGACCCTCTCAATGTTTTTGCGATAGATGAGATAAAACGGGTAACAAGGATGCCTGTGGACACAGTAGTTATAACAGAATCTGCTCTTCTCAGAGCGCTTGACCAATATTATAGCAGAGGAGAGATGGCTGAGGTTGTTAAGGCCGCAGATGTTTACTATCCTGAAAAGGAAAAGATTGTTGCTGCAGCAGAGGCGATGGTTGAAGACACGCCAATCGTGAAGCTCGTCAATACAGTGGTTACACAGGCTGTAAAGGACAGGGCAAGTGACATACACATAGAACCCTATGAAGATTCCATCCGCGTCAGATTCAGGATTGACGGGAAGCTGCATGATATTATGAAACCTCCCAAGCACCTTCATGCAGGCATTGTCTCAAGGATAAAGATACTTTCAGGAATGGATATAGCAGAAAAGAGAGTGCCTCAGGATGGAAGATTCCCTATAAATGTTGAGGGCAGGTAATTTGATATAAGGGCGTCAACTCTGCCGACGCATCACGGTGAAAAAATGGTGATGAGACTGCTTGAAAAAACATCGGGGCTTCCTCATCTCATGCTCAACCAACTTGGATTCACAAAAAATGTGCTTGATGCATATGAGAAGCTAATTAGTATGCCTTACGGGTTTATACTCTCAACAGGGCCCACTGGCTGCGGCAAGACAACAACGATGTATTCGTCTCTGCGTAAGATACTCGGTCATCGGCTTCGCCGCTGACCGAGTATCGGGATGCGGGTCGGCGTGTCGCCTTCGGCGACAGAAAAGAAAGCGTAGCCTCAAATGTTTAATTGATTATAAATGTGGTATAAAATGCGAAGCCGACGCCGACTATCTTACGGGTCAACGGCTACGCCCAAGTTCCCACTTCGTGGAAACTTCGCCGACCCGCATCCCGATAAGTGCTACAGAGAAAAATATAGTAACAATAGAGGATCCCATAGAATATAACCTGCCTAATATAAATCAGGTGCAGGTTAATCCAAAGGCAGGGCTGACATTCTCATCAGGGTTGAGGTCCATTCTCAGGCAGGACCCAGATGTAATAATGGTCGGTGAGATAAGAGACACTGAAACAGCATCAATCGCAACGCATGCAGCGCTTACAGGACATCTTGTTCTTAGCACCCTTCATACAAATGAAGCGGTCGGGGCAATAGCCCGGCTGATAGATATGGGAATTGAACCATTCCTGATCACATCTTCTCTCATCGGAGTTTTAGGGCAAAGGCTTATTGTAAAAATATGCCCCTACTGCAAAGAAAGCTATACCGCTGATGAAGATATGTTAAGGCGGGTGGGAATTAAAGGGAAGGTTCTCCTGCACGGCAAGGGATGTAGCGAGTGCCGTTTCACAGGATACCTCGGAAGAGAAGGGTTATTTGAACTTCTTCTGGTTACAGAGGGGATAAAGAAGCTGATAATAGAGAAGGCTCCTGCAAGCGAAATAAAGGCACAGGCGATAAAGGAAGGCTTTAGAACTATGAGGCAGGAGGGTCTCTTGAAAGCAGTGGATGGTATTACGACGATTGAAGAAGTAATGAGAGTGACGCAGGAGGCAGAGTAATAAATGAGAAGTTGGCAAATTACAAAAAACGGTGTCCAGAAATAGCAAATTATTTTTTAATATCA
>JASEHP010000124.1 GCA_030018605.1 Thermodesulfovibrionales bacterium | reverse complement strand
TAGCATCTCCTTTTCTGCTCTCCCAAGTGTTGCACTTCATTATTGAACTGGCTTATCTATATAAAAGGCAATAAGCCATTTTATGTAAGGGTCATCTATGAGGATACGACCGGCAACCTCATCCAGATTTTGCCTAACCCTCACAGAAAGGATAATTATTTCAACGGCGGAGTTATTTATGAAATCCCCTCCGGCAACGACAAATTTGAACTTGAGGTCAGCCCTCCCTTCGGAGAAGAAAGCATTATAGTATACGCAAGTGTCTCCCAACTTGGAGATTTGAGCCTTAAAAAAGAAGACGGAATTTATCAGGTAAAGACAAAACCGAAAGATATCGGAGTAAAAACACGGAGCATTAAGATAAAGGAGGCTGAGGGAGCTAAGGCTCAGCAGGCATCAGAGTTTTTTGAGGAGAAGGTGGTAGTGAGAACAGGAAAATAGCGCTGCTCTTTTATTCCTGTAAGCTATGAAACCAAACCACATCATAGCCATCATTTACATTATCGCATCTATTTTATTCTTATCCATCTATTCCTATGCCTCTGAAAAACCCGAGACGTTTCAACCGGAAGGATTTCAGATATCTCTACAATATAAAAATGGGTTTTGCGGATGGGCAACAGGCGGAGAGTGCAAAAGTGATTCGGACTGCATTAAGGGAGGCTGTTCAGGTCAAGTATGCCAGTCCCAAAAAGAAGCGCCTGTTATTACGACATGCGAATGGAGAGAATGTTATAATGCCAATAAATACACTGTCTCCTGCAGATGCGTTGAGAATAGATGCGAATGGGGTAAAAAGGAATGAGGATAAAAAGAATAACTGATAACATTCTTGACACAATGTTTTATCT
This sequence comes from Thermodesulfovibrionales bacterium, assembly GCA_030018605.1. GTDB lineage: Bacteria > Nitrospirota > Thermodesulfovibrionia > Thermodesulfovibrionales > UBA1546 > UBA1546. Next base: position 4,145 of record JASEHP010000124.1, on the reverse strand, counting down.
TTCCGGCCTTTTCAATTTAATCCTTAATGCATTTAAAAATCTTCCTTCCCTTAGAATCACCCCTGTGCGCACTGTTTTCTTCAGGCAGATATACTTTGCCGGAATTGAGACTTTAGGAAAGATGGTAATCATAGGGCTGTTAATAGGGATTGTCATAATAAGCCAGATTACAAGCCTCGTAGGCGTCGGAAGGGGAGAGCTTATAGGGAAAATACTTGTTTGGGTTGTAATCAGAGAGTTAGGCCCGTTATTTGCCGCAATAGTAGTGATTGCAAGAAGCGTTACCGCAATATCCGCTGAACTTGGCTCAATGAATGTGCAGGGCGAGATTGCGAGCATTGAAATGATGGGCATAGACCCTGAGAGATACCTTATAATGCCAAGAATTACAGCGCTTACATTGTCAGCGGTCATGCTGACTTTTTATTTTGAACTTGCAGCCATACTCGGAGGCATAACCGTCACATCGATATTCTGGGGCATTCCGTTTGAGCAGCATACAACCGGAATGCTCACCTCTCTGACCATAGCGGAGTTGTCAGCATCCCTTGTAAAAAGCCTCCTGTTCGGAGTTGTAATTGCCGCGGTGAGTTGTTCACAGGGGCTTAAGGTCAGCGGCAGCATTACCAGAATACCGCAGGCAACAACAAAAGCGACAATGCAGAGCCTGTTTTTTGTATTTATCTTTGATGGTATAATAACTTTAATATTTTTTCTATGATTACACTTGAATGTGCAAGCCTTAAGGGTTTTTTAGATTGCGCTTCGCTGGCTGTCTCAAAGGGAAGGGTTTGCGCTGTTTTGACCGAAACCGAGTTTGAGAAAGACCTGCTTTTGAGGATATTCACTGGATTAACAAGGCTTGATTCAGGCAGGATTTTTCTTTTCGGAAAAGAGATGTCATCTCTTTCATCCGGCGAGCTTAACGGCTATAGGAAAAGGATAGGCATTGTTCTTAATAACGGAGGGCTTATAAGCAATCTTAAGGTCCGGGAAAATATAATGCTGCCCTTATCCTATCATTCATCATCACATTACGACGCGGATGAGAAAATGACAACTATTTTGGATAAAATAGGCTATGACGATGACGTTGCAGCGCTTCCCGGCCCTTTGCCGGCATACCAAAAGAGGCTTGCAGGGTTTGCAAGGGCAGTGCTTATGGAACCGGATTTGGTTATTTACGATTCGGTTTTTGACGGATTAAGTCCTGATATAAGAGGTAAAGTGCTGGAAACCATTACTGCATTTCATCATGAAAAGGAGGGCAGGGCATCTCTGTTTCTTGACATGGACGAAGGCTTGCTGAATTATATCAGGGCGGATGACATCTACATTCTGAAGAAGGGGAAATTTTATGAAAGAAACTGACCCAAGATTCGCGAACCTGAAAGGGAAAGTCGGATTATTTTTTATTATCGCTGTTATAGGAATAATAGCTACCGTAGCATTTATCGGAGTTGAGCGCGGCCTTTTTACTGCGAAGTATAAAATTTATTTTACGGTTGACAAGGGAACGGTTTTTTTTGAGGGGATGCCTGTCAAACTCTCGGGTTTTAAGATAGGCAAGATAGACTCGCTATCGCTGGATGAGCACGCAAAAGTAAAGGTCACACTTTTAATTAACAAGAAATACGGCAAATGGATAAGAGAGGATTCCAAGGCGATACTTACCAAAGAGGGTTTTATAGGAGAGACGGTTATAGATATTACTGTGGGCGCTCAGAGCAAGCCCGTTTTAAAAGATGACTCTGCAATACAGTTTGAAAAAACACGGGGGCTGGAAGATATCGCTGAAGAAGTTAAGCCGGTGCTGAATGAGATAAGGGATATCATTAGTTATGTGAATGATCCTAAGGGCGACATAAAGCAGACCCTTGCGAACCTTAAAACATTGTCTTCCGGCCTTAATGCAACAAAGGAAAATGCTGACAAGCTTTTAAAGAATGCTGACAGCAATATTTCAGGCGTTTCTTCCAATGTTTCCAAAACTCTTAAGAATGTTGATTCCCTCGTAAGTAATGTAGATAAGACAATTTCATCAATGAACGACAAGATAAATCCTGTGATTGATAAACTTAACAGGACAATGGACAATGCAGAGAAAACAACGGCAAGCCTTAAGGATGCGGTGGAAAAGGCCGCTCCGAAAGTGCCGCCGCTTTTAAGCAAAGGCGAGGATACGCTGAGCGATTCCAATGAAGTTGTGAAGTCTCTAAAACAGATATGGCCTATACGCCTCTTTATTGAAAAACCAAAGGACAGTCTTATTCATGGAGACAGCTATGAATAAAGATGGAGCAGTAGAGCAACAGAGCAGCAGAGCAAAAGTCACTACTGTGCTACTGCGCTACTGTGCAATTGCGCTATTGTTTGTGTTTATCGGCTGTGGCGGTCCGTCTGCGCCGACTCTTTCAGCAGTCCATGAAAAGGCTGTCGAACATAACCAGAAGGCTGCGAAGGCTGTAGAAAAAGGCGATTATGAAAAAGCTTTAGCTTATTACACTGAAGCCCTGAAAATAAACCGCTCAATTGAAAATACAGAGGGGATAGCCGTCAACCTTATAAATATAGCCGTTCTATTTCAGAAAAAAGGCGATGTTTCAAGAGATCATGAATTTATTGATATAGCCCTTTCCATTCCTGGTATAAATAATGAAATCAGATCAGATGCAGCGTATGAGAAGGCAAGAATTTATTTAAAGGAGAAGAATTTTGCAAAAGCAAAAGAGTGGGTTAACATATCTTTGTCTCTAAATAAGGGGATATTTGAAGGAAGCAGGTGGAATCTGATGGGAAGAATTTCCTTTACAGAAGGCAAATATGACGAAGCTCTAACAATGGCAAATACTGCGCTTAATCTCAATATTGAAAATAAACAAAGAAGCGAAGAGGCCAACTCTTTTAGACTTATGGCAGAGGTAAATGCAAAGAAAGGCACTTATTCAGAATCAAAAACCTATTATATAAAAGCTCTTGAAATAGATAAAGAGCTTGGAAACAGTAAAAAAATTGCCATGACTCTCAGGGCAATGGGAATGCTTTCTCTAAAGCAAGGGAATTTGACCGATGCCGTAATGTTTTATATGCGGGCTTATGATGTCAGCAGCAACGCAGGAGATAAAGAAGGAGTATTAGAGGCTCTGGATTCTCTGTCAGATGCATACCGGAAGTCAGGCAATGAGAAAAAGGCTGAAGAAATGATGGAAAAGAAAGCCGACATGGAAAAGAAACATTAATACAATTACAAGAATAAGACATTGTTGGTGAGTGTGTGTCATTGCGGCTTGTCCGCAATCCTTCTGATAAAAAAAAGATTCCCGACAAGCGGGTATGACATAACTTCTTGAACATCAAAGGATTCGTTGAGGTGAAATGAAATTCGATATTATTACAATCTTTCCTGAAATTTTTAATGCCTACCTTAACGAGAGCATCCTTAAGAGAGCAGCGGAAAGAAACATTATTGGAGTAACAGTCCATAATCTGAGGGATTTCACAACTGACAGGCATAGGACTGTGGATGATTATCCTTATGGCGGAGGCGCAGGCATGGTAATGAAGCCTGAGCCGTTCTTCAGCGCAGTGGAACATATTAAATCCGATGGAATTCCAAGGCGCATTGTTATGCTGACTCCCCATGGGAAGACATTTAGTCAAGATATGGCGCTTTCTATGTCCGGACAAAATCAAAATCTGATTCTTATATGCGGCAGGTATGAAGCTATAGATGAAAGGGTGAAAAGTCTTGTTGATGAGGAGATTTCCATAGGCGATTATGTATTGACTGGCGGAGAACTGCCTGCTTTGGTTATAATAGACAGCATTGTGAGGCTTATCCCGGGCGTGCTTGGAGATGAGCGCTCTACTGAAGAAGAATCATTTGCCTGCGGGATACTTGAATATCCGCATTACACAAGGCCCCCTGATTTCAGAGGGCTTAAGGTGCCGGAGGTTTTGCTGTCAGGAAATCACAGGGCAATAGCTCAGTGGAGAAGAAAAGAGGCTTTAAGGTTAACCATTGCCAGAAGGCCTGATCTTATGCAGAGGATTCCGTTGAAAGACGAGGATTATGAATTGGTTTCGGAAATAAAGGAGTCAACTATAAAGAATTCTCCTTAATTTGGAATTTAACATTATGAGAA
>JASEHP010000123.1 GCA_030018605.1 Thermodesulfovibrionales bacterium | reverse complement strand
CTATATTGGTTCAAAATCTATGTAATACGGTGCCAAATCGTTTATAATTACCAAATTTAAAATGCAAAGGATTAGAATTTCTTGGTGAATTTGACCAGTATCCGGTCGTTCTCCTTCCACCTGCCGAGATGTGTTTTTTCTCCGCCGTTGAACCACTCATAGAACGTTTCTATTGATTTGCCCTCTTTAAATTTACGCTCGTAAGTTATGCGGTGGGTGTTGTCCTTTTTGGAGATATTGTATATAGCTCCGTAAGACGCCTTGTTTTTATCGTCAAAGTCAACTTTTTGGAGTATGTATATGACATTGCGGCCAAGGCGGGCGGAACGCTGATTTGCAGGATAGTCTGGATGGTTCTGATCTTCAAGCACCAATTCGTTAGAATACTCAACAATCAGCTTTGCGGAATCTATAGCATCAATCTTCATAAATGTATTGAGATCGTATTCAGTACCGAACACATAGTTGATATAAGAATCCGTCTTCCTGTTCTCGGGAATTTCGCATGCGCCTTCGCCGTGAAATTCCCATTTGCCCTGCACTGTGGAAAATCCTGCAGCAAGGATACCGCCTTTTATATACTGTTTTTCATAGTGATTGGCGCTTACACGCTTAAGCACGGGATTGGGCAGATAGCCTTCGTAGGCGCTTACAAAAAAATCAACGCCTTCAACTGTCATCTTCTGCTTTAGCATAAAACCGGAATCGGTTAGCCTGTGCCGTATTTCCTTTTCTGTAATCTGATAGTCTGTGCCGGCCTGACCGAGAATATCCGAATCAACAAGATCATAGTCGCCTTTGCCTGCGCTCCACCGCGCAGGCTCCGGAGGATACCGTGATTTCTGAAAATAAGGCATCACCCGAACCTCAGTGCTGTTATTGCCGGTGTAATAATATGTCCATGACGCCTGCCAGACTCCGAGCTTGTCAGGGTCTGTTGGATGGTCTGCATCATACTTTGCGATGCGCTTTGCAGGAGAATAAAGGGTGCTTATCCCGTCTTCTATGTATTTATATCCAAAGACAAGGTCTGAGGTCTCAAATTTTTTCTTTACATACAACTGTGAAAAATATGCGGCGCGGCTCGGGCCGTACTGATCTTTCTCAGAGCCATACTGAAGGATAGCGTCAATCTTAATTTCGTACTTCATCATCTCCAGCCATGTATCCATTAATAATTGCGTGTAAAACTGTCTGAATTTTGTATCGTCTCCCTTGCTCTGGTCCTGATGCTCATTGTGCTTTGTGAAATTATAGCCTATCGCATTCCACGTCCATTTCACCTGCTTGAAGGCATTGTAAAAAGGATTCTTTTCTTCTTTCTTCACGGGCTTGTCAGCTGAAAGCAGGGCATCAAGGTCGTCAACCTTCGGGGCTTTGTCCTGCGCAAAGGCAAGCGTTGAAGACAGAATAAGCATTATGATTATTGAACAAAATCTTATAAACGGCATACCATTTTATCCGTAGTTTCTATAAGGCGGTTTCCTAAGATCTTTGAGATGTTGAGGAAGAGTTTTGAGGTGATGAACGGGCTCAGGCGGCGCAGCCTCTCAAGTGTTTTCCAGTCAAGCGATAAAAGTTTTGCATCTGTTACGGCAAATACATCAGCTGTTCTCGGCTGGCTGCTTACAAGCGCAATTTCGCCGAATACGTTTCCGGGCTCTAATTTGGCAATGGCTTTGCGCTCACCATTAACAGCCTTGGATACAGACATCTCGCCGTCTACAACAAGATACATCTTATCTCCTGCATCGCCTTCACATATTATTTGCTCTCCTGCCCTGGCGTCCCGCATGTGGGACATCAGGATCAGGCGTCTTATCTGGAATTTGCTCAGGCCCTGGAGAAGTATTGACTGCTTGATTAGACGGTCTCTAAGCGCAAGCCCGATGGCATCCCACAGAGTGATAAGGCGCACAGATGAAAGCGTAAGAGGCGTGATGAACAATTCTGTTCCAAAAGCGACAATCATGACAAAGGCGCTGAGCGCGCCAAACTGGGCTATCGGAACAAACTTTGAGAAAATCAGGGTGCCGAAGCCTGCGGCCAAGGAGACGCTGGATATGAATATGGGCTTGATTTCCGCAAGGAGGGTGTCTTCAAGCGCCTTTTTCTCATCGCCGTATTTTTTAAGATTCTGGTTGTAAAGAACCATAAATACAGTGGTGTCATCAACGGCAATGCCGATGGTAACTGCGGCAACCATAACCGTGCCAGCGTTCAGCGGAATGCCTGCTATTCCCATCAAGCCGAAGAATATGGCGACAGGAAGAAGATTGGGAATCAGTACGATAAACCCTGCCTTCCACGACATAAAAAGAAACGCCATTATTGCGGCTATCATTACTGCTGTTGTTGCAAGAGAGGTAATCTGTCCTGATATGAAATTCTCGGCGGCATCTGAAATTAAAATTCCTTCACCTATAATTAGAACATTGCTGTATTTGCCGTAGCGGCTGCTGTTTAAATCTTTTTTGATTTTTGCGACAAGATTATTTAACTCTGTGGAGGAATTAATATTATGGCGGACCATGATATTCACTTTAGAGAAATCTCCGGAGACAAACCTCTCTATGTCATTCCTCTGGAAGAACAGCAGATATTGTGATATCAGGTTGTCAGAGTCGGGAACTTTGTGAAATGCAGGGTTGCCGTTCTGCATCCCTTTGTTGACAAGAGCTATGTAATCCGGGAGTCCCAGCACTGCGTCAAATACCTTGAGATTTCTCAAGTATGCTTCAGCCTCCTCTATCTTTTTAAGGCCGGCTGCGGTTTTAAAATCACCGGTATCTTTTTCAAAGACAATATAAAAGATATTCTGTCCTGACAGGTTCTCATGCATCTTGTCAGCAGCCTTTACAATAGGAGAACTCTTTCTGAAATATGATATGACGTCGTTGTTGACATAAATAAAGGCTGTTGCAGCCAATGAAATCAAAAGGAGCGAGGAGCTTGCGATTATGATCCTTTTCCTGTAATGAATGCCCCAGTAAACCACCTTATGCACAATCGCATTCAGGAGTTTATTGCCTTTGGTATCTTCATGAAACCCTCTTGCCATAATTGATTTGCCGAAGAACCGCAGATACACCGGAGTCATGGTTATTGTCACGAAGAAATTCAGGAAAAAGCCAATGCCTGAGGCTATGCCGAAATCCTGCAGGATAACCACATCAGTGAAGGCAATAGACCCGAAACCGATAACAGTGGTAAGCGCTGTCAAGAAGAATGCTATGCCAAATTTCCTGCCTATGCCGACAAGCACGGCATCTCTCGGAGACTCGCCCTTTGAAGTGGCATCCAGAAACTCGGCAACCATGTGCGTATCTTCAGTTGCACCGATGACTATCATAATGGCAGGGACAATGGCGGTAAGCGGATTTATAGGCACGCCAAAAAGTTTCATAAAGCCGAATGTCCAGAAAATACTTATTGCCGCATTGACAAGAGGCACCATTGCCCCGTGATAGTTGCCAAGGGTCAGCATTATGGTTAGAAGCAAGGCTATGACTCCGATCGGCACAAGCACAAGCTGGTCGTCAACGATATATTCCGACATGGATGTATTCACATAAGGAGCGCCTGTCTGGAATATTTCCTGAAAGTCACCCCGGTATGATGCAATAACATCTTCTATGCCTTTTTTGATCCGGCTGTCAAATTTATCATCTTTTTTATCCCTGCTGAGATACAGGGAGATAACAGTGGATTTTCCGTCAGGAGAGATGAAATTTCTGTGAATTACCGGATTTTCAATGGCGTCTTTTTGTTTTGAGAGAAGTTCATCCGGAGCGCCGGGTATTATGTCAAGGAGCGGAGCCGTGTCAATAATGCCCTCCTGCCCCTTGATGTTATTTATTGTGAACAGGCTTTCGGCTTTCTCCACGCCTTTAAGGTTAGCCAGCCGGTCAAACATCAGGCGGAGGCGGTTGAGCTTCTTTTCGGTAAAAAGTTCGGTATCTCTTATGTAAACAAAGGAAAGGACATCAGAGCCGAAGACCTTTTTTGTTTCTTCGTATCTTTTCTTTTCCGGCGTGTCCCTTGCCATGAACCTGTCGCTTGAGACATCTATCTTCAACTGAAGCGCCGGTACGGCAAGGGCAATGGTCAGCAGAGCGGTAATAAGGATTATAATCCACGGTTTGTCGTACGAAAATCTGACAAGCTTTTCCATTTTTGTCCAGGACTGTCTTTTTTATTTAAAACTCGTCACTGCGCGCTCTGTAAATATTGAGTCATCTATATTGCCGTCTATCTTTCGTTCCACCAGTCCCATCAAGGTCTGGTGTTTGTTCTGGTGGTGTGTCATTAATACCTTGTCTGAGCGCATCAGCTTTCCTTTTATGGGTTTTACATTATGCGCGGTCTGGGTCTTGAGGAGTTTCATGCTGTGGTCATAGAAATCCACTTTGAGGGTAACAAAGGTGTCTGTTGTAATCCATAAAATCCGTTTTGCGTAACCCGTGGTCTTTTTCTCTTCGTCTGTTGAAGGCAGTGATTCAATAACATAGCAGTCCTGGTTGTCGTATTTTTCTTTTTTTAAGACAGTGTATGTATGCGCCTCAAGTTTTTCAGGTCTGAGGTCTTCATAGGAAAAATCAGTGCCCATGAAATATCCCTTCTTATTGCCGCCAGCGATTCGTTTGAGTTTCTGGCCGTATGCGGGTATGTAAAGCCACTGGTCGTCTTCCCTGTCTTTTTGCTCCCATGTAAGCAGCGCTGTGCCTCTGATGTCGGCAGGACCCTCAAAGCGGGCAAGATATTTAGCAAACCCTGTTTTATCTTTCTTTGCATAGCGTTTTAATTCGCGGGTTTCTTTATTGCCTGAACTGTCAATGAGCACCATCTTTATATTCTCATATTCCTGAACGGCTTCGTGCCTTTTCTTCTGCTCTTTCATGATATCAATGCCTGAAAGCTCTTCTGAAAAGGCAGGCGTTACAACGCACAAAAGGTACGAAATTAAAATTATTAAAATTTTCATATTCCCCTCCGTTTTAGAGTTTGGTAATTATAAACGATTTGGCACCGTATTACATAGATTTTGAACCAATAT
>JASEHP010000122.1 GCA_030018605.1 Thermodesulfovibrionales bacterium | reverse complement strand
GTGGGACTAACTTTAAACTCAAAATAGTTGTTCCGAAAATGTCGAGCAGGACAAAGAGCCATATCATGTGGCTGAGTAGGGTTAAGGGAAGTTTTACCGGAGGTTTAGCATGAATCGGAGGGATTTTATAAAGCTGACAGCAATAGCAGGCATCGGGCTTTCTATTCCTAACAGCATTGATAAGTTTGTCGCCTCAGTCGAAGCAGCCGAGAAGGCAGACCTTATTGTTGCACATGGCGCTTCTCCTTCAAAGATTACAAGGGCTGCCATTGATGCAATGGGCGGAATGAAAAAATTCGTGTCAAAAGGCGATATTGTCGTTGTGAAGCCGAATATCGCATGGGACAGGACTCCGGAGCAGGCCGGAAATACGAATCCTGAAGTTGTCGGAACCGTAGTTCAGTTGTGCTATGAGGCAGGCGCTAAAAAGGTAAGGGTATTTGACAGGCCGGTGAATGATCCGAGAAGGTGTTATGTACAGAGCGGAATTGCTGATGTCGCAAAGGCGGCAGGCGCGGATGTGAGCTATATTGACGAGAGAAAATTTAAAGAGATTAATATAAAAGGCGAGGCTTTAAAATCATGGCCGCTTTATACAGATATATTTGAGGCTGACAAGGTGATAAACATTCCTATTGCAAAACATCACGGCCTCGCAAAGCTGACCATGGCAATGAAAAACTGGATGGGCGTGATGGGAGGCTCAAGGCGCACTATTCACCAGAGGCTTGACGAAAGCCTTGTGGACCTTTCCATGGCTATTAAGCCCACTCTTACCATCCTTGATGCGGTGCGTATTCTGACGGCAAACGGCCCTCAGGGCGGAAATCTCAGTGATGTGAAAAAAATGGATACAGTTATTGTTGGCGTTGATCAGGTTGCTGTTGATTCATTCGGCTCCACTCTTTTTGGCATGAAGGGGAGCGATCTTGGTTATGTGAAGATTGCGGACCAATACGGACTCGGCACAATGGATGTTTCTAAATTAAATGTAAAGAGGATAAATACATAAGTTGCAGAATTTGAGAAGGATTACTCAGGGAATATTTTTATTGCTGTTCCTTTTCCTTTTTTTGCAGACAGAGGCAAAAGGCAGGGATGAACTCGGCTATCCCGTAAAAATATTTCTTGATTTTGACCCGCTGATATTTATAACCACAATCCTTTCAGCGCATACAGTTCAGAAGGCTTTTTATTTCTCTCTGATTGTGCTCGCTGCCGCAATAATTTTAGGAAGAGTGTTTTGCGGATGGGTATGTCCTTTGGGCACGCTTAATAATATTGTCGGCGCTTTCAGGAAAAAACATTCACATGCTTACAACATGAACTGGCACAGGACAAAATATTATATCCTGATATTTCTTCTCGCAGCCTCTGTTTTTTCGCTGCAGCTTGTTGGCATTGTTGACCCGCTTTCTCTTCTCATAAGGTCGCTCTCTGTAAGTATCTATCCGGCATTCAATTATGGAACAAAGGCGGTATTTGATGCCGTGTACAGTTCAAATATCAAGGGCATTGTTGATATATCAGAGGCTGTTTATTCTGCACTGAAAAAAAGCATCCTCTCTTTTCAACAGCCTTTTTACAATCAGAGCGCATTCATAGGCGTCTTATTTCTTTTCATACTCGGGATGAATTTTGCAGAGAAGAGATTCTGGTGCAGGCATCTATGCCCGCTCGGCGCTTTGCTCGGCATCTTATCAAGATTTTCTATTCTTAAAAGAACAGTGAGCGAAGGATGCACTTCGTGCGGAGCGTGCGCTTCTGTATGTCAGGGTAATGCAGCTCCTGATAAAAAAGTCGTTGCGACTCGAAGCCGAGAAGAGTGGAGGGATGCAGAATGCCTGTACTGCTGGAACTGCGATGACGTATGCCCGCAGAACGCAGTGAGCTTTGGATTTTCAGGCAGAAAGGCTTCAGCGTCAATGGACCTCGGCAGAAGGAGGGTTATTACATCGCTGGTATCAGGTGTTGTTGCTGTGCCTTTTTTACGGGTAAATCCTTTGTCCAAAGCAGAAGTTCCAAATCAGAAATTAATCAGGCCTCCGGGAGCGCTTGAGGAAAAGGAGTTCCTGAAGAGATGTGTCAAATGCGGTGAATGCATGAAAGTATGCATCACAAACGGGCTTCAGCCGACATTTCTTGAAGCCGGACTTGAAGGGATATGGTCTCCTCTGCTTATTCCAAAGATAGGATACTGCGAATACCGATGCACTCTTTGCGGTCAGGTATGCCCTACGGGAGCCATAAAGAAACTGAATATAGAAGAAAAGGCAGAGGTCAAGATAGGACTTGCTATGATTGACAAAAACAGGTGTCTGCCTTATGCCCACGCAACGCCCTGCATAGTATGCGAGGAAGTGTGCCCCACGCCCAAGAAGGCGGTATGGTTTGAGAAGGTAAACGTAAAGGACAGAAACGGAAAGGAGAAGACAATTCAACAGCCGAGAGTTGACCTTGAGATGTGCATAGGCTGCGGCATATGCGAGGCAAAATGCCCTGTTATTGACAGGCCTGCAATCTATGTGACAAGCATTGGCGAGAGCCGTTCAAAAGAGAATCAACTGCTGCTCATGCAACAGGATAAATATTAACCCGATTTTTCGGGTTAAAGACCTACTTTTTCTCGTCATCGTCGTCAAGCATTCTGTATTTTGGCCCTTCCACATCATCGTACTGTCCGCTTTTAACTGACCAGATAAAAAAAAGCCAAGCGCCGACGCCGAGGACAATGGATAGAAATATCAGGAAAAATAATGCCCACATCAACGCTGCCCTATTCTTGTGATTCGTAGAGAGTTAATAACAACAATCAGGGAACTCGCTGCCATTGCGCAGCAGCTTAATGCCAGTCGGACGGCAGGTCTGTTGATGAGTGGCATCTGCTTGTGAAGTCTCAGAAATACTTCCAACATCAGTACATTCTCTTAAACGCCTGTTTTTTTGCGCCACAAATTGGGCATTCATCAGGCGGCTCGCCTTCAACGGTATTCCCACAGACCTGACAGACATAATAATCAACATCTGGATTTCTGCCGATGTCTTCCAGCGCCTTTTTATAAAGGTCAGCGTGTATCTTTTCCACCTCATTGGCAAAATTAAAGCTCCTCAAAGCAGGCTCATTCCCTTCTGTCTTTGCGTCTTTAATCATCTGTGGATACATCTTCTGGAATTCATAGGTTTCACCATTTATGGCAGCTTCAATGTTCTCCATCGTGCTTTTTATCCCTCCCAGTTCTTTCAGATGGTTGTGGGCATGGACTGTCTCTGCCTCTGCAGCAGCCCTGAAGAGTTTGGCTATCTGCTTATAGCCTTCCTCCTCTGCCTTTTTTGCAAAGGCAAGGTATTTCCTGTTTGCCTGAGATTCGCCTGCAAATGCATCCTGAAGGTTTTTCTCTGTTTTGCTCATAGTCTCCTCCTAAAATTTTTTCAGTTATACATCAATTTTTGTGACCCATAGATCATGGAGATTGCAGAAGCTTGTGGCATATAATCCACCTTTGAATCCATCAGGGAGTTCATAGGTTGAAACCGCCTCCTTATCGGTTGGATAAAAGGTCTTTTCTCCGATAACCTTTCCATGCTCATCAACGAGTGTATGACGGACAATATAGTGTTTTTCAGTCATCGGATGTTTTGTGGCTATTGTGATCTTTTTGCCTTCCACGCTCACTTTTGGGGCATGACCCCCAACCTTTTCCTTCCACTTTCCGGGTTTTTTTTCAGTATAGATAATACCTGGAAAATCCGAACCTGCCTCTGCTGATGTCTTTGTCATAGCCCTCCTGTTACCGCTGTTGCGGTCTTCAAAAAGTCTCTTCTATCCATAAACTGCCTGCATAATCCGAGATTTATAGAGCCAAAGGCTCTTCCAATACTCCTTTACTCTTAGTTGTTTTACATCTCGGGCATATGCCGTAAAACTCTATCTGGTTGCCGATTATTTCAAAGCCTGCTCTTTCTTTATTGGGGATAGGTAGCTTATAGTCTCTGTGTATGTCCGCAATCATTTTGCATTTAACGCATATCAGGTGATGATGCGGCTCGGTATTAGGATCGAACCGTTTTTTTGCGGGATCAATCGTAAGTTGGAGTATACTCCTCTTTTTCCTCAATGTTTCGAGAGTGTTGTAGACCGTTGCAAATGACATGGTCGGAAACTTTTTTGAAACAGCCCTGTAAATATCCTCTGCTGACGGGTGTTCTTTATTGTCCTCGAGATAGCCGAGGATAGCCAGCCTTTGAGGAGTGAGTTTTAGCCCTATGTCCTTGTATTTTTCCATACGCCCTATTTTTTAGAATGATTATTGTTAAGTAAAGATTATCAGATTAGAATCATTCTTGTCAAGAAAATTTTTCCGTAACGCTGCCCTATTCTTGTGATTCGTAGAGAGTTAATAACAACAATCAGGGAACTCGCTGCCATTGCGCCCGCTGCAATGATTGGATGCAGACCCCCTGCGACTGCCAGAGTGATTGCAACGATATTATAAAAGAATGCCCAGAAGACATTCTGCTTTATGATGGCATATGTCTTCCTGGATATACGGACAAGGTAAGGGATAAGCCTGAGGTCATTTCTCACTAAAACAGCATCTGCGCTCTCCATTGCTATGTCCGTTCCCCTTCCCATTGCGACGCCGAGCGATGCCTCTGTGAGCGAAGGGGCATCGTTTATGCCGTCGCCGGCCATCATAACCTTTTTGCCTTTTTGTTGAAGAGCATGAATTATATCTTTTTCCATTATCGGGGAAGCCTCAGATATCACATCTTCAATTCCAACCTGCGATGCAATTGAGTTCGTCGTTGCTTTATTGTCACCGCTGATGAGAGATACTTTGAGGTTCTCCTTTTTGAGCCTGTCTATTGCCTCAGATGCCTCAGCCCTCACGATGTCAGAGATGACAAATATGGCTTTTACTGTCTTATCGCATGCCATATAAACAACAGTATCACCATTGTTTTCAAACTGCTGCACAATGTGCTCAAGAGATTGTAAGGCCGCAACAGTCATGCCATTTTCATACATAAAACTCCTGTTTCCAATAACCGCTCTTTTATTGTCTATTACTCCTTCAATACCCCTGCCCGGGATAACCTTGAATCCTGAAACATGAGAAGGTGCACTTCCCCCAATATAGCGGACACACCGAAGAGTTAGGTTAATATATATTAAC
>JASEHP010000121.1 GCA_030018605.1 Thermodesulfovibrionales bacterium | reverse complement strand
GGAATAGGACATTTCTACTTTGGTAAAACCGGACATTTCTATTTTGGTATTACAGTGTTTTCTCAGTCAATTCAAAACCGATAAGAATTGGTAATGTCTTAAAAGTAAGTTTCTAACGATATCAACAGGTTTTGAGCAGGGGTTACCCCGTTAGAAATAGATGATTTCTATCAGGGTTTACAGAATTAAAGCCGTTATGTTATCCTTTAACTTACAAAAAAACAGGAAGGTGGTGAGTTAATGCCTCTCAATAAAGAAAAGAAACAGACGCTTATGGAACAGTACAAAGTTCACGAAAAGGATACCGGCTCTCCGGAAGTTCAGCTGGCTATTCTGAGTGAGAGGATAAATTATCTTACAGAACATTTCAGAACCCACAAAAGCGACCACCATTCACGCCGCGGGCTTCTTAAACTTGTCAGTCAGAGGAGAAAGCTGCTTGATTATCTGAAGGCCTCAAGCAAGGAACGATACGCGAAGGTGATTGAGCGGTTAGGGCTTAGAAAATAGAAAAGAGAGGATAGATGACTACATTTGAGATTGAGATTAAAGGAAAGAAGCTGATTATTGAAACAGGTGAGATTGCAAAGCAGTCGGATGGATCGGTTGTTTTAAGGTATGGTGATACGGTAGTGCTTGCGACGGCAGTCGCAGCAAAAAACGCAAGAGAAGGACTTGATTTTTTCCCCCTTACTATAGATTATCAGGAGAAAGCTTATTCTGCAGGAAAGATTCCCGGAGGATTTTTTAAGAGGGAAGGCAGGCCGAGCGAAAAGGAAGTTCTTACCTCCCGTCTTATAGACCGTCCTATACGTCCATTGTTCCCTAAAGGGTTTTCTTGTGAAACTCAGGGGATTGTTTCTGTTCTTTCATACGGCGATGAGAATGTATCCGATGTCTTCGGAATAACCGGCATGTCTGTTGCGCTGATGATTTCCGATATCCCGTTTGACGGGCCTGTCGCTGCTGTTAGAGTCGGGAGGATTAACGGAGATCTCATTATAAATCCTGATTTATCGGAATTAGAGAAACTTGACATGAACCTTGTTGTCGCTGGAACCAAAGATTCTGTTCTGATGGTTGAGGGAGCAACATCTGAGGTTTCAGAGGAAGCGCTTCTTAAGGCGATAGATTATGCTCATGCAGAGATTAAACGCATTGCTGCAGTGCAGATAGACCTCAGGAATGCTGTTGGTAAGGAGAAACGCGTGGTAACTCCTCCTGTGGTTGATGAAGAGCTGAGGGCTAAAGTAAATGAACATGTGATTGAAAGGATGAAAGAAGCGGTAAAAATACCGGGCAAGCAGACGAGGCAGGATACACTGGACCTGATTCTGGATGAGACTGTAAAGCATTTCAATACGCCTGAGAAAAATATGACCAAAGATATAGCCGACGCATTTTTAAAATTTGAAAAAGACCTGGTAAGAAGGATGATTATAGAAAAGGGGATACGGTCTGACGGAAGAAAACCCGATGAGATAAGGCATATAAGTTCAAGGGTGGGACTGCTTCCGAGGGCTCACGGCTCTGCACTCTTTGTGAGGGGGGAGACACAGGCGCTTGTTGTGGCAACGCTCGGCACTGCTGATGATGAACAGAAGATTGACTCGCTTGAGGGAGAGAGCTATAAGACATTTATACTCCATTATAATTTCCCTCCTTTCAGCGTTGGAGAGGTAAAGCCGCTGCGTTCACCGGGAAGGCGTGAGATAGGACATGGAGTTCTCGCAGAAAGGGCGCTTAAGTCTGTAATCCCTTCTAAGGAAGCATTCCCTTATACAATAAGAATCGTTTCAGACATCCTTGAGTCAAACGGCTCGTCTTCAATGGCGACAGTATGCGGCGGCACGCTTGCGCTTATGGATGCTGGCGTTCCGATAAAGGCTCCGGTTGCAGGCATCGCGATGGGATTGGTGCAGGAAGGCGACAAAAATATTGTTCTTACGGATATTCTGGGGCTGGAAGACCATCTCGGCGATATGGATTTCAAGGTTACAGGAACAGAGAACGGCATTACAGCATTTCAGCTTGATGTGAAGACAGGCGGTATAAATTACTCTATCATGGAGAAGGCGCTTGAGCAGGCAAAACAGGGAAGGCTCTTTATCCTCTCCAAAATAAAAGAGGCAATATCGGTGCCGAGAGAACAACTCTCTCCCCATGCGCCGAGGATATATACAATGCAGATAAAACAGGAAAAGATAAGAGATGTCATCGGCACAGGCGGGAAGGTGATAAGGGGAATAATAGAGCAAACAGGGGTTAAGATAAACATTGATGATGCAGGCGTGATAAACATTGCATCTGCTGATGAAACATCAGCCCAGAAGGCGATAGAGATAATCAACGGAATTATTGCGGAGGCGGAAATTGGAAGGATATATCTCGGGAAGGTAAAGCGCATTGTCGATTTTGGAGCATTTGTAGAGATAATGCCGGGCACCGAAGGCCTTCTCCACATATCGCAGATAGACTTCAAGAGAATAGATAAGGTCACTGATGTGCTTCGTGATGGAGAAGAAGTCCTTGTAAAGGTCTTGGAAGTAGACAGGACCGGCAAAATCCGTCTTAGCAGGAAAGAGGCTATGCGGGAGAAGGATGCCGTAAAAGAATGAAGTTGCAAAGTTTGCGAAGAACTGTTTTTGTAATAGATAAGTAGTGCTGTCTTTCGCTTTCCGTGATATTTTTCGACAGTACTAAGCTCATTCCGCTACATCCTCGAAACTCACCCTTCGGTCTCGGACAGTCGAGGATGTTCCGCCTCGGGCAGACTCGCCGAGGAGAAGCGGGAATCCTTCCTGCCGTATAGTGTGTCATTGTCCGGCTTGACCTGACAATTCAGACATAAAGGACATAGATTCCCCGATTAAATCGGGGAATGACAACAAAAGAAAGATTCTGGACAAGCCAGAATGACAGAAATTTAACATTACTTATTTCGTTTGCTATAGTTTTGAGGGAATCCATGTTTAAAAAAACGTATCTTGGAAACGGCATACCGGTAGTTATGGAACAGGTAAAGGATGTCCGTTCTGTCGCCCTTGGCGTATGGGTTAAGGTCGGCTCCAGGAACGAACTGCCTGAGAAAAACGGCATATCGCATTTCCTTGAACACATGTTTTTCAAAGGCACGCAGAAACGCTCTGCGAGAGATATCGCAGTTGATACGGATTCGATGGGAGGCGACCTGAATGCATTTACCTCGCGGGAGAGCACAACATTCTATATCAAAGTCCTTGATGAATATTTTGATAAGGGCATAGAACTCCTGTCTGATATATTCATTCACTCTACGTTCCCGGAAGAAGATATAGAGAAAGAAAAGGGGATTATCAAAGAAGAGATTAAGATGGTTGAGGATACGCCTGACGACTATATATATGACCTCTTCAACCAGACAATATGGGGCAGTGCAGGCATAGGACAGTCCATACTCGGCAGGAGAGAGACGATTAAATCGTTCATAAGGGAAGACCTTGTCAGCCACACAAAAAAACATTACGGGACAAAGGGCATCGTTATATCATGCGCAGGAAATTTTGAAACAGACAGGCTTCTTGATGCGCTAAATCATAATTTCAATTCTCTCAGAAAAGGGTTAGAGCCTGAAACCGTTCCGAGCCGCTCGAAATTTAACAGCAGAATCAAAGTTCACAGCAAAGAGCTCTCTGAAGTTCATCTGTGTCTCGGCGTTGAAGGCATGCCGCAGGCAAGCAAAGACAGGTATGTATTGTTTATTCTGAATACGATTCTCGGCGGAGGCGTTAGTTCGCGGCTTTTCCAGGAGATAAGGGAGAAAAGAGGGCTTGCGTATTCTGTTTATTCATATATATCATCCTACGCTGACACAGGCGTATTGGCTGTTTACGCCGGGACAGGGAAAAAGAAAGTATCGCAGGTGATAGAGCTTATTCTCAAAGAACTCAGAGGTCTGGCAGACATGCTTTCGGATGTTGATGTAGAAAGGGCAAAGGCTCAGCTCAAGGGCAATCTAATTCTTGGCCTTGAATCAACGAGCAGCAGGATGCAGAACATTGCCCGGCAGGAGATGTATTACGGCAGGTATTACTCGCCTTCGGAAATAATAAAAGATATAAATTCCATAAGCCTCGCACAGGTTAAAGAACTTACAGAGAAACTGATAAGCGGGAGTAAGGTTGCACTTACAGCGCTGGGGCCTGTCAGCGAAAATGACTTCAAGGGGATAATGGGTTAAAGAAATAAGTCATATATGAAAAAGCAGGTTAAACAGTGAAATTTCTTTCGGCAGGCAAATCAGACAAGGGTGTTTCAAGGCTAAACAATGAGGATAATTTTTGTGTTGATGAAGATTTGCGCCTTTTTATTGTTGCAGACGGCATGGGCGGAGCCGCAGCAGGAGAGGTTGCAAGCAGGATGGCAGTTGAGATAATCAGGGATCATATTAAGCGCTCATCTGCAGGGAATGAGCCTTTTGTTGGTGATTATGATAAAAGTTTTTCTGACGCATCAAACAGGATTGCATCAGGCATAAGGCTCGCCAATCAGGCGATATACGAGGCGTCGCAGAGCAATGTTAAATGGCGCGGCATGGGAACAACAGTTGCTGCTGCCTTGCTTGACGGCAGTAAAATGAGCATAGCGCATGCAGGCGACAGCAGGATTTATCTTATCAGGACAAGTTCAATTATCCAGCTTACTGATGACCATTCAATAGTGTCTGAGCAGGTAAAAAGCGGGCTCCTCACAAAAGAAGAGGCAGAGGGCTCTGAGGTAAGAAATATTATTACAAGGGCTCTCGGCAGCGCTCCGTCTGTGGAAGTTGACCTTGACGAAATAGACATTATGGACGCTGACAGGGTTGTTCTGTGCAGCGACGGGCTTACAACTATGGTTCCTGACAATGTTATCCTTTCTACAGTTGCCGCTTCTGATGAGCCCGGCAGCGCATGCAGAGCGCTTATTGATATTGCCAATAAAAACGGAGGAAAGGATAATATAACCGTAGTTCTTGTATATTTGTTTGAAGATGGCTCATAGAGAAGATAAAACTTTCTTTAAAAAGAATAGCGGTTTTTTATTTGCTTCTGCCCTGTTAGAAACCCATGTCCTTTCTAACGGGGTTTGCCTCAATTCCGGCAACCTGAATCACTGTATTTCAGTGGTAGGCTCTATTAAAGTTTCCCATTCTGTATCTTCTTTTCCAG